>CAYRFN010000234.1:0-5769 GCA_964423495.1 uncultured Desulfobacteraceae bacterium | reverse complement strand
GCCCGATTGGACATTTCTTATCGTAATCATTGCTTTTGGCGGGTTCTCAAAATGACAGATTTGCAGTCGAAAGCTTGAACTAAGAGGCGGCGTAGATAGCAGATAGCACAAGATGAGAAGGCTTTGAGATTTTGGGCAAAGCACGCTATGCACGATGTCCCCTCTTTCGTACATAAGTCAACCGAAGATTTGACCCCTTTACCAACAACAACTTTATACTTTCGTTCTGAAATTTTCCATTTTTTACTAATCATCGTCCCCTGGTATTCCTCAAAACTCATGGCTTAACCTCCTTGTTTCATAAATTGTTGAATGAGCCCCTTGCATATGCCATTTGTCGGCAAAGGCGTTTTCTTAAGAGAGCAAACCGTCTCCGAGGCGGGTCGACCGGTCTTTGCTTTGAGACGATTTTTAAGAGGTATTCCGATAGGATATCGGATCGATATTGACACCTGAACCGGTTTACAATATTCTTTTTCCTCGTTATTTCCGAAGCCTTAAAACAGATAAAAATCTTACGATAAGGAGGTCTGGGAAAAAGAATGGAACAGAAGATAGTCTATTTCGAAAAGCCTGGTGGAGAAAATACCGATGCAGTTTTGCGCATAGCAGAGAAACGGGCGGAAGAGCTTGGCATCAAAACGGTGGTAGTTGCATCCAACACTGGCGCAACAGGCATTAAGGCCCTTGAGGTATTTAAGGGAAGAAAGGTTGTTACGGTCACTCACAGTGTGGGCTTCAGGGAAGAGAATGTCAATGAATTTAAAGAGGAGAATCGGCCTATTATTGAAAACAAAGGCGGGTATATCCTCACAACCACGCATGCCTTTGGAGGAATCAGCAGAGCGATGCGCCAGGGCGAGATTCCAGGATGCACGCAGACGTATGTCGTGGGGGATATTGCCGCATCAACCCTTAAAATGTTGTGTCAGGGGATGAAAGTAACGATCGAAATAGCAGCCATGGCGGCTGACGCCGGCCTGGTGCGCACCGATGAAGAGGTTATTTCGATAGCCGGCACCGGAAGTCGGGGAGGAGGCTCGGATACGGCGGTGGTTTTACAGCCCGCGCATGTCCAAAACATTTTTGCCACTCAGGTCAAAGAGATCCTGTGTAAACCTCGCCTCTAATACTATCGCCGATCTTGCTCGGTTATAATCTTCTAGGGTAAACCCCCGCCTTGTTGATGAGCGGGGGTTTCTGTCTGCCATCAGGATTCATCAGGATTGCGGCACTTCCCCGCTAACTTGGTAAAAATCTTTGGGTGACTCATGGAGCATTTTATTATATTAGTAGATTATGTCTAGACCATTAAGAATACAATATCCAGATGCATGGTATCATGTGATGAATCGTGGTAGGCGGGGTGAAGCAATTTTTTCAGGCAAGGATGACTATGATGTATTCATTGATCTTCTCAAAGAATTAGTTGAAGTTTTCAACATTAAAATTGCTGCTTATTGTTTAATGTCAAGCCATTATCACCTATTAGTTCAGACTCCTGATGCTAATATATCAAGATCCATGAGGCACTTAAACGGTGTATATACTCAAAGATTTAATAGAGTTCATCAATGTGATGGTCAGCTATTCAGGGGGCGTTATAAATCCATTATTGTAGATGCAGACAGTTATCTTCTCGAGTTGCTTAGATACATACATAGAAATGCTTTGGAAGCAGGAATAGAGCCTCTGAATTATACATACGATAAGTAGTATTCTTCGATATTGGATTTTACTGTTCTATAAAATCTTAGAGATCTTCCGATGTTTGTCAGCTCAAGTCTCAGTAACTACACCCGTATACCGCTGCTTATAACCCCTTGCCAAAGGGGCAATGTGGGTAGGTGCACTCCGGGCAATCACGGCAGAGTCCGCCGTGTCCGAGAAATGCGAGGTCCTTTTTCTCGATGTGTTCTCCTGCAAGAATTCTGGGTAAGACCAGGTCCAAAACCGTGGTCCGGCGGTGCACACCGCAGGCCGGAATGCCCAGGAGTGGAATCTCCCCCATATAGGCAACGAGAAACATGGCACCGGGTAATACCGAAGCCCCGTAATGTATCTCTGTGGCCCCGGCAGCCCGAATTCCCCGGCGCGTCACATCGTCAGCGTCCACGCTCATCCCACCGCTGAGGAGTATCAGATCGCATCCTTGGGACAGCAGGTCCTTGATGGCCTGCTCGATGGAATCCACGGAATCGGGCGTGAATGTGACGGCCACCACTTCCGAACCCAGATCCGTGATCTTCCGGGTCAGCACCGGCGCAAAACGGTCCTCGATCAGACCATGGTAAACCTCGTTGCCGGTGACGACCAGACCGGCCCTTGCCTTTTTCAGGGGCAAGACCGAAACGACCCCGCCTTTTCTACCGGCAATGGCCGCCGCCCTTTCAATGGGCGCCCGTTTCATCACCAGGGGGATGGCACGGGTGGCCGCAACCTGTTCCCCTTTTTTTACGAGGGTGTGCGTATGCAAGGTGGCGCACATGACCTCATCCACCATGTTGAACGCTGCGAGTGATGCCTTCTCCACCACAAGGAGTCCCTCTGTCGCTGCGTGCAGGCTGATCTTGCCCTCTTTGGGGCTGTCCTCCCACTGAATTCCTTCTCCTGCAATCGCCTTTGCAAGTATGTATGCGGCCTGGTTCTCGTGGATCTCGTCATCCTCCAGGTCCATGAGGTAGAGATGGTTCTTGCCCAGTTTTTGAAGGTGGCAGATATCCTCGTCACAGACCGTGTGCCCCTTTCGAAAGGCCGGGCCCTTGAATTCGCCGGGCCTGATCTCTGTAATGTCGTGCGCCAGTTGTGTCCCTATGGCCTCTTCCAAACTGATTTTTTTTAACACGGCTGACTCTCCTTTCTTAGGAAATTCAAGGTACCGCTTGTTCAGCGATGCTTGGCCATTTTGACTACATTTCTTCCGGGCCTTCTGAAAGGGTGTACCTTGAGGGATTCCAGGTCTTCTTCGGGCGGGGCCTCCCGGGGTCCAGTTCATATTCGGCCAGGCGACTTCCCTGGCGTTGGTAAAATAACAATGGTCTGTGCAGGGCCTGCAAAGGATCTCTCCGTTCTCCACGATCTCCCGGCGGTCCCGTATGACCTGACCGCACCGGGCGCAGACCGCCTTATACCGGGTGGGGCCTGGAAAGTCGTGATCATACAGTTGCACATCCACCCGCTGGACCCGGAAGAGCACGCTGTCAGACATCCGCTTATAGGCCTCAAGTTGTTGCGCGTGCCTCCCTTCCACCTCAGGTGCGAAAATATGCGCCAGGCTCCGGGCCTCCTCGGTTGACAGTATCCGATAGGAAACCCCCGTTTCCAGGTTCAAAAAGGTGCCTGCCATGATTCCGTAGTCCATGACTTTGAGTGATCGCCTTCCCAGTTTCACCCCTGTGACGTGGGCCACGGCATCCGCTGTGCACCGATCCAACTCAACAAAGACGATCAGCTTTTTGATCTGCTCATGGCTCGTGGGTTCTTCCAGGCCGACGAGCCGACAGCCCAGCATGGCCATGCGCACCCCCACCACCTGTCCCGGACAAAGGTGGCCATGCTCGACCGCTGAGGAATTCAAAAGTTCCTCGAATGATCTCATAGAGGCGTCCTCCTGTGCTCTAAAAGGGATTGGGGCATTCGAATCCATTCTGTTATGTTAAAATTAACATAACAGAACGCAAAAAAAGGGAGGACCCCCTAATTGCGAGAAGCAACAAAGGACTCCAGGCCCGTTTCTATCCGGGAGCCTCCCGCATCCTCACATTCTCGATCTTCACAGCAGCTCGGACACCAGTGAAAGTCTCTGTCAACCCAGTTACCGCGTGAGCAGATCCATTGGTCTTTCAATTTTTCAATAAGCATTGTTTTGGTCTCCTCCTCCCAGAAGATAAGGGACCATGGTCCTCCGCGGCGCCCATCCCATAATGTGCTTCACAGAATATACTTCCGATGGCTGTATTATGGATATTAATTATGGACATTTATACCACATTGTGGCACCACAGGTCAATTTTATAAGTCGATCCATTTGCAGCTGTAAAGTTCTTTTTAAACGGGAGGTGGCCATGAGCATCAAGATTATTATCGAAAGAAGATTTAAGGAAAAAGTCCTTCGGGAAACCTTGAGAACCATCGATGAGATCCGGATGCAGGCCCTGCGCCTATCCAGGTAAAGCATGGCACTCTCCCTATCAGAATGCCCAACGGCCTCCATGGCCTTGTTGATAAGAACTTCCTTTTTTGTGCGCGGAGTATATGAGAAATTGGCCTTGTATGTCAAGCCAAATTCAACCTCATGACGTTGTGGACGCAACCGGCTGGCTGAAATTGAGGGCTGGGGCCAGGAAGGGCGCGGATGCCAAGACGGCGACCAGGAGGCTTTATGCTTTTAGAGCTTCTTCCTCTTCACCGGCTCTCTCCACAAAACCATATTCTTCTGTTCTGAAGACGTCTTCTATAAGATCTTCCTCAGTACATGGATAAACCTTGCAGAGCAAACAGGTTAGATCTGGAGAACCATACATCGGGTCAAGATGATTATTGCTGGTTAACACGTTCGGATTAGAGATGAACAGCCCATGGTACCCTTGAGGAGGTTCTTCAGGATAAAAGCAGTTGGCCGTTGCCATTAATAAGCCCCTTAATATGCCGGGGAACAATCTTGCCTTTTGTCTGATTCTTCCTCTCGGTGATTCAATCCAGATCCAATCACCGTCTGAGATGCCGTATTTGGCGGCGGTTTCAGGATGAATTTGAGATAGAGGCACGGCACGTCAAGGACGCCGATACCTACCTGGAGAGGATACTGAAGGCACCAAAAGACAATCTCGAATTTTTCGTCCTGTGGATGGCCCTGAAAGCAAAGGCCTACGTTCTGTTTAATCGTGGAGATTTCAAGGCGAGTTTTCAATACCTGAAACAGGCCCAAGAACATTCAGAAAGATACGGATGGCCTCAATATCGGGGGTCCTGGAACCTTGAGTGCCTTGAAGGCCTTGAAGCAGAAGGTAAGGTTCACACAAGAATTAATCTTGAGTCCGAAATCAAATTACTTTTGAAATGGCCGGATATCTATATGAAAGGGGTCGCACTCAGATACAGGGCAAAGCAGAGATTAAAAACCGGTGGTGAAAATGAACTCATTATAAAAGATCTTGAAAAAAGCTTGAATTTACTTGTTCGTTCAGGAGCAAGTCTGGAGGCGGCAAAAACAAAAATCATGATAGCCAGGCATCTTTTTAAGGAAGGGAAAAATATAAAGGCTCAAAACCTCCTGAAGGAGGCCTGGGAAGTTATATCTCCGGTGAATAGAGACCTGTTTCCTCAAGACCTTCGAAGGTATATCCTCGATTCCGACAGAGAGGAACGGATCATAAAGACGATTTTAGAGGTGGGCAACAGTCTGGGCACACTCAGGGATTGGAAGACCTTGCTGGACCGGATCATCAGTTTGATTATGGCTTTCACTGCTGCGGAAAGAGGCGGTGTTTTTCTGTCCGCTGACGAGGGGCTGGATATGGTGGCCGGCCGCAATTTCAATCTGGATATGGTTCAATCAAAAAAGTTTAAACCCAACTTGCGGATCATCGAAAAGGTTGCTCGTTCAGGCGAGGAAGTCGTCTATGGAATTGAAAGTGTGGAAGGAGAAGAAAAAGAGGAATTCATTGAAGCAAGCTGGATGATTTGCAGTCCAATCGTCCTTAAAAACAAAGTATTAGTGTTATGTCAATCGACTAATGTCGGGTAAAGACGGGTCAGTTTAGTCCGTGC
>CAYRFN010000233.1:0-5813 GCA_964423495.1 uncultured Desulfobacteraceae bacterium | reverse complement strand
TATGGATAGGGAGGTGCCCATACTTTAACCGTGATGCCCTTTATATGATTATCAAGTCTTCTTTTGACTCATCTTTGCTCTCCCTTTTCCCGACCAGACTGAAGTAAGTTATGTTGTGACGCGTGGCAAGCGGTAGTGTAATAACCTGTGCCCTGTTGAAATAAGTTACGGTTTCACAGGGTAAATATTTCTCTCTGATGGAATACTAACTTCAACTTCATTCCACCCCAGTACGGACATGGACCTACCCCAGAGGAATATGTTTCACATTCCACAGGGCAAGCGGGGCAGAGTAAGGATAGAGATAACCTGAAGCGTACAAGCTATCCCGACTGAACAAACCCTGCCGTATAATATCGGCACAGTTGCTTGAAGGATCCCGGACAGGCTGACTGCTTCCCACAGGACCGCCGTCATCAGGCTTAAAAACGAACATGCCGCATACAGAAAAACGCAAGCTTCAACGAATCAATTTTCTATTGACTTTCAGTAAAACATACAGTATAAGAACAGCATCTGTTTTTAAAGAAAAACATTTTAGCATGCTCAGGATATCCAGCCTGTTCGGGTTAGGAGGCAAACATGAAGTTAACTGACAAACAAAAGGTTTTCCTGAATTATATCTCCCGCTACATGGAGGAGTGGGGAAAATCCCCCAGTTTTGATGAGATCTGCTCTAACTTCGGCTTCAGTTCTTATAATACGGTTACCACCTATCTCAAAATTCTGGAGCGGAAGGGGTATATCCGCCTTCCTGGTAAAAAGAATCAGAAGCGAGCCATTGAGTTGATCAGTCCCGTAGAAACCAAGCGTTTCGAGTTTCCCCTCTTAGGAAAAGTGGCAGCCGGAAAACCGATTGAAGCGGTAGAGGATGTAAGTGCCATCGAGGTCCCGCCATCCATGGTAGGTAAGGGAGATTACTTTGTGCTACAGGTGAAAGGGTATTCTATGCAGGAGAATGGCATTTTGGATGGGGATTTCGTGGTGGTGAAGAAACAACCTACCGCAGAGAACGGCGAAACCGTGGTGGCCCTGATCAACAATGAAGCAACGGTTAAGAGATATTACAATAAAGGGGATCACGTGGAGCTCCGGCCTGCCCATACGGGAATGGAATCCATCCTTATCGAAAAGGGGGACCTCCGGATCCAAGGAACGGTCATGGGGGTTATGAGGTATTACAGATAGGCGCAAGGCACAAGGCGCCAAACCCCTTTGCATCTTGCACCTTTGGCCATATAGTTGGTTGATTAACCAGATTATCTGTTATCAGGAGTGTTTGAAGCTTTGTTCCGTCATATTATACATATTCATATACCGGCCTTTTTCATTGCTGTGGCACGGATCTGTCAACCGGAACTCAGGGATCGACCTGTAGCTGTGGCACCACCTCAATCAGAACGGGCCCTTATCCTGTCCGTCTCCCCGGAAGCCCGAAAAGAAGGGGTTTTCAAAGGTATGGCTCTTGGAAAGGCCATGAAATTGTGCCCGGATCTAAGTATCCTGCCACCCGATCCCGGACTCACGGAAAGGGCATGCCAGACCCTGGCCAAAGTTGTGAACCAATACACTCCCTTATGGGAGCCGTCCCGTCCAGGGCATATCTATCTGGATCTCACTGGCACAGAACGCCTCTGGGGAAGGGCCAGGGACGCGGGCTATCGTCTCAGGCAGGAAATTAAAGGCCGTTTGTATCTGTCTGGAACGGTGGGTGTGGCAGGAAACAAGATGATCTCCAGCATTGCTTCCCAAATTATGTCGTCTGTGGTGGTGATAGATGTAGATCGTGGCCGGGAGGCATCATTTATAGCTCCCTTAAACGTGAATATGCTGCCAGGCATAGGCCATTATCGCCGGAAAATACTCCAGGAAGAGCTAAACATTACCAGAATCCGAGAGTTGGCTGCACTGGATATGGGGAGTATGAAACTTATCTTTGGTCGTCAGGCATACCTGATCCATCAAAGGGCCATAGGCATTGACTCTACCCCGGTTTACCCTGCCTTCAAAAAACCAATAGTGAGCGAGGAAATCACACTTCCACAGGATGAAAATGATGATCAGAAACTTCTGGGCATCCTTTACAAGCTGATAGAAAAGAGCTCCCGCCGGCTGCGGATCATGGCACGTTTTCCACAAAAGGCAGGCCTTTTGATCAGGTACTCCGACCAGATGGAGACCAGGCGTCAGTTCAATCTGCCCTATCTCAGCTTCTGGGATTTTGATCTTTACTGCCACTTGGAGAAGCTGTTTTTCAGGGTCTGCAACCGGAGAGTGCGTGTACGGTTTATTAGGATTTGGTTCTGGGATTTTTCACCTGGAAGTTCTCAGCTATCGCTTTTTCATGCCCCATCAGCTCATGTAGAAAAAATATCTGCTGTCACTCAGGCCATAGATCGCATCAGGGAACGGCATGGTGAAGAGGTGATTAAGTATGGAAGAGCGGCATGATCTCAGTGAGCTATGAGAGCTCAAGCGAATGATAATGAACGGGCGAGATAATATCATGAACTTCGTCCATCTCAACATCCACTCCCATTTCTCCAAGGGCTGGGGAATAGGTAACATAGAGGAGATCTGCCAGGCTGCAAAAGATATGGGCTTGCGGCGACTGGCCCTAACCGATACCAATGGACTGTATGGACTTGTCTTTTTTGTCCAAAAAGCCAAGGAAATAGGTGTCGAACCCATTGTCGGGTCCGAACTCGTATCCGATGGGCGACGCGCCGTTCTGCTGGTCAAAAACCAACAGGGATATGCCAATCTTTCCCATATTATATCCGCCCGCCATTGCCATCAGGATTTTGATCTTATCAGAGCACTAAGAGAGAAACGTGAGGGGTTAATCATCTTTTCGGATGATTTCAAGCTGCTTAAGGCCCTCAAACAGGATTCAAATGATGACCTCTTTGTGGAGATGTCTCCTGGATACCAGATGGCCCGTTGCTATGCCTTTTCTCGTAAGAGTGAAATACCTCCTGTTGCAACCAACCGGGTATATTTTGTCAGGAGAGACCAGTTCCGGCTTCACTTAATCCTCAGGGCGGTATCTTTGAACACGAAACTTTCCCGCTTAACCTGTGATGATATCTGCAGGGAACACAATTTTTTGAACTCCCCCTATGCTATGATCGACCAATATCCCCATGCACCTCTGGCAATATCAAATACCCTGAAGATCGCTGAATCCTGCCTTTTGGATTGGAATTTTGACCGTGTCGTTTTCCCCTGTTTTGAGAATATGAATGACAGGGAGGCCTTTGATTGTCTCTACCAGGCAACAATGGAGGGATGCAGACGTCGATACGGAAAGATCACCCAAGCTGTCAGAGAGCGGGTGGAACATGAAATGCGCATCATCCGGAGTAAAAACTTTGCCCATTATTTCCTCGTGGTTGCCGATATCACCCGAAAAACCAACCGATCTTGCGGCAGGGGTAGTGCAGCCGCATCTATAGTCTCCTACGCCTTAGGGATAACCCATGTGGACCCCATAAAACATAATCTCTTCTTTGAACGGTTTTTAAATCTTGGTCGGATGGATCCACCGGATATTGATGTAGACTTTGCATGGGACGAACGGGACCAGGTGATTGACTATGCCTTTGCCAGATACGGTAACCGCAGGACGGCCATGGTTGCTAACCACAACGGCTTTGGTGCAAGATCGGCCATCAGGGAGGTGGCAAAGGTCTTCGGGCTGACGGATAGAGAGATCGGTCATGTAACGGACAAAATAGGTTTCAATTGGCATCTGAAGGAGATCTGGAAGGAACTGTCATGTCACCCCAAAATGAGAGGGATTGAATTCAAGAAACCCTGGGATGAGATCTTGAGCGCTGCCGTCCAACTTGAAGGCAATTTCAATCACCTTTCCACCCACTGCGGCGGGCTCGTGGTAGTACCTGATGAGATCCGCCGATACTGCCCAGTAGAGATTTCAGCCAGCGGACCCCAGGTGCTCCAGTGGGAAAAGGATTCAGTGGAGGAATCGGGCTTAGTCAAGATAGATATCTTAGGCAACCGGAGTTTGGCCGTCATCCGGGATGCCCTGGAAATGGTGGAAAAGAATTACGGCCGCCGGATTGATTATGCCTCTCTGAATCCAATTGCTGACCCAAAGACGGTAAAAATTTTCTATAAGGGAGATACATTTGGCGTCTTCTATTTTGAAAGCCCTGCCACAAGACAGGTCCTGACCAAGGTTAAATCCGGATTTACCTTTGAAAAGTATCTTTGTATGGACCACTTTCATCTGAATGTGGTGGTTACCTCCATTATCAGGCCCGCTTCCAATCATAGCATACGCACCTGGATATCCAGACTCCACGGTGAACAATGGGCCCCATTACAACCCCTTTTAAGGCCAGTCCTTAAGGAGACCTTGGGAGTCATGGTTTTTCAAGAACAGTTGGGCCAGGCGGCTATTCATTTAGCCGGGTTTGACCCGGCTGAGGCGGATATGCTCAGAAAGGTGGTGGGTAAAAAGTATAGGGAAAAGAAGCTTCAAGATTTTTATACCCGCTTTGTCCAAGGAGCCCAAGATAGAGGCGTGAGCGTGAAGGTGATAGAAGAAGTTTGGCAAATGATGATGGGGTTTGACGGATACAGCTTTTGTAAACCGCATTCTGCCAGCTATACTCTTGTGGCTTACAAGTCTGCTTTCTTAAGGGCACACTATCCTGCCGAGTTTATGGCCGCGGTTATTTCCAATGGAGGAGGTTACTATTCCACCTTCGGCTATCTATCTGAAGCAAAACGGATGGGGCTGAGAACCCTGCATCCTGATATCAACCGAAGTGAAATCAAATATACGGGGAAAAACAAGACAATCCGGGTTGGACTCATGCAGTTGAAGGACCTGTCCCAGGAAGCCAAAGAGGCCATTATCCATGAGCGAACACAAAGAGGCCATTTCGTCTCTCTTGAGGACTTTCTGGGCCGGATGGAATCCAATATCCATCTTCAGGATGTAAGGATCCTAATAAAGGCGGGTTGTTTTGACGGTATTGCCGGAGAAACTGCCAGGCCAGGTCTCATGTGGCAGGCCCTTGAGTTTTTCAATCAAAAACAGGGAGAAAAGGCCTTGGGTCTGTTTGGTCAGGCACAAATGCCTGGCCGGTTATATCGTTCCATTCCACATCATAGCCCATACCCAAAAAGCCTTATGCTGAAACATGAATCTGAGACCTTTGGATTTATTCTTTCGGTCCATCCCCTTGAGCTTTACAACAATACTGTGAAAGCCCTGGATTATGTCTGCGCAAAGGATCTTAATGCTTGGGTCGGAAAACAGGTCACCACCATTGGGTGGCATGTCACAGGCAAGACGGTTAATACCAAAGAGGGTGACCTCATGAAATTTGTCTCTTTTGAGGACCCTACCGGGATTTATGAGACGGTGTTTTCCCCAAAGGTGTATAACCGGTTCTGTCACATAATAAATGCAGCACGTCCATATATCCTGAAAGGCAGAGTGGAAGAGGATTTCGGCGCTATAAATATTACAGTAAAATGGATCGGGTTTCTGGATAAATATAAAGGGCCGGTCTCATATCATCATAAGCCACTTTGCTCTGGGCAGACGTACGCTTTGCGACATACTTTACCTTGACCCCATGTCTTTTTTAGGGTTATACGTTGAAATTATAGAAGATTTACTCAGGTGTCCTAATTGATTGGTAATGTTCAAAAGTATTTACATTCAGTTTGTGCTTAGACAGTTTAGGTGCCTTTCGATTTCTTTAAGAAGGACATGGAACTCTCTTTTAAGAAAGTCGTCCCGCCTATAGCGTATAGCGGGATCGAACGCC
>CAYRFN010000232.1:0-5844 GCA_964423495.1 uncultured Desulfobacteraceae bacterium | reverse complement strand
AGAATCTATGGCATGGTCACCATAATATATGGCACGGATGCCATAGAGGATAGTGGTGAGTACTCGAAATGTTCCTTCCTGATAGGTTTTGTTTTTACAGTCTTTCTTCGAATGACTTGGGTATATAGCCAAAGTGTTCCGTTACCTTTGCTCTCTGCAATGTTGCCCAGTTAGCTCGGGCTTTGCAAGTTTATCAAGCTCTTTTATCTGCATCATTTAGGCAGTAATATAAAAAAATTGAGGTGGTTATTAATAATGATATGTTTTGCCGGAATATATCTATATTTCTCGTAGGCATTACCTTATTTACCATTAGTTAAAGATGCTTTCTGCCATCTTGTTCAAATCATCTGTCCCCCGAACCTCATGGGGAAACAATGGCAGTTTTGTGACGTTATGACCGGAAAATTTTGATCGAATCTTCTTGATATATTCTTGCTGCTCGGCCCTTCTGGATGAGCAAAAATCACAACCTGTTTGAGTAAAGGGGTCAAATCTATGTTTGACCTTTGATAGCTTTTAACAAGTAACAAGAGTCAACGGCAGACTTGATCACTTTACACTCGAGCCTGAGCGATTAAATCATCAAATTCTTCAAGGGATGGTGGCAATATATTCTTAAGGATAATTACGTCTTTATCTCCAACGACGACAAATTGCGCCCTAGCCTTTAAATTCAAATGTTTGCGTATATTCCCTGGAATAACAACTTGCCCTTTAGATAACATTTTTGGGGTTGAAACATTTGCCATAATAAATCTCCTTATCACTTCATTATCTTATTGGTAAGATTATCAGGCAATAATTATCTAAAAGCAAGCTTTTGGAATAAATTTGCTTATAAGAAAGCGAATAGGATAGTTCATTCGCTCAGGTGTAGCAATTTTTTGGCATTACCCGAAAAAATCATCTCTTTTTCATGCTGGGGAATATCCATTAACTCTATGGATTTGATAATGCTTTTTGTCGATGGGTAGCCATCTCCTCCATCGTATGGAGCATCCGTACCAAAAAGCATGCGCTCCGCGCCGAAAAAAGCATAGCCGCACATCAGGCCGGGCGTGGTGCCCGCATTCGCGGTGTCAGTGTAGAACATTCGGTAGTAGTCAATAGGATGCCTTTTCAAATTACTTCCTAAATCCATTTTGAGGTTTATTTCAGTATACTCCTTGGCGGTAATTATCCTCTGGTCAAAATACGGCACCATACCTCCGCAGTGATGCGTAAGAAACTTTATGCCGGGATATTTCTCGATTACGCCCGAGAAAACGAGACGAGTCATGGCGGCCGCTGTCTCAAAAGGCCACCCGAAGAGTTGAAATATTGAATATTTTGAGATGTTCTCATCAACGTAATCCGGTATATTGGGATCTTTCGTGGGGTGGATCCAGATGGGCAGATCATAACTGGCCATCTTTTCATAAAGCGGCATGAACTCAGGTAAATCGAGAGGCTTTCCATCTACAGGGGTATATATTTGCACCCCTTTCAACTTTAAGTCCTTAATCGCTCTGTCTGTTTCGTCCAGAGCGGCGTTCATATTATTCATTGGCAGGCAAGCAATGCCGGCAATGAATTTATCTGGATATTTGGCAACTAATTCAGCCAGCCCGTCGTTCGCCAGTTTAGACAGATAGACAGCCGTTTTCGGATCAGCAATATTTTCAACGGCCGGTGAGGATAACGTTAGGACCTGTACGAGACCCTCGTGCCTGTCTAACATTCGAAGCCTGTTATCCACATCGTGGAGACCGGGCGTGCCTTTAAAGACTTTATCCCATATTGCTGAATAAAAATTCTGGTTGGCCTTTTTAAAAAGCGCTTCCTTGTATTTTGCGGGGAGAAAATGAGGATAGATGTCGATCTTCATGTGCAACCTCCTTCTACTACAACAAGAAATAGGAACTCCTTTTGAGTTGGGTTAAATGTACGTACACTGGTATTGCGTGTCAAGCAAAAAATCCGTGATTCGGGGTCTCGCCCGGGGTTAGCATGGTGCCCCGCATTCGTTTTTGACATACAAGCGTAAATTCCCTATACTTCACATTAATAGCCTATCGAAGATCCCACAAAAGGCGGGGGAGTGTTGGAGTAATGGGAAAATCCTGGAAAATAAATACTCCAACACTTCATCACTCCAGAAAAAATAGTCCATTAAACATTAACTTGATTTAAAGACATCATACATCGATCTAGAATCAGATTATTTTGAACACTAATAAATCTATATAGAAAGGAAAAAGAAATGAAACAAGTGTACCCCATAGTAAGACCACCGCTTCCTCCAGGAATCAAACTCGACGAGAATGTTTACGTAACTATGAGAGATGGCATTAAAATCGCGGTGGATATCTACTGTCCAGAAACAGAGGGACGCTATCCGGCCCTGCTTTCTATGTCGCCCTATTTAAAAGAGCTACAGCAGTGGCCGCCCATACTGACACACTCCATTGAAGCCGGCGCCACTGGCTTTTTTGTCTCTAAAGGATACATCCATATCATCGCCCAGATAAGGGGCACCGGCTTTTCTCAGGGACAGTGGCACCTTCTCGATACCAAGGAGCAGCAGGATGGCTACGATCTGGTAGAATGGGCCGCCCAACAACCCTGGTGCAATGGCAACGTGGGCATGATGGGTGACTCTTATTTTGCTATGATTCAATACCTGGTGGCCGCCCAGCAGCCTCCCCACCTCAGATGCATTGTCCCTTATGATAGCGCCACCGATAATTACAGGGATTTCTGCTATATGGGCGGGCTTTTCTCCAGCTGGTTTATGGGTATGTGGCTGCCCGATACCATCCACCAATGCGTATGGCCGGGGCCGGTCGAGGGAAAGCTCCCTCCGGCCAATCTGTTTGTTGACTGGGCCACTCGCCCCAGTGATGGGCCGTATTACTGGGAACGGTCGGCCTATACCAAGATTGATAAGATTAACGTACCCGTACTGAGTATAAGTCCGCAGACCTTCGTCCACTGCCGGGGACAGCTTCATATATATCCGCAAATCAAGTCACCCAGGAAGCTCATCATAGTGCCCCCGGCGGGCCCTTTCGCGCACGTGCAGTTCATACAGAACAAACCGCTCAAAGAACAGCTACTCCGGTGGTTTGATTATTGGCTCAAGAATATTAATACGGGCATTATGGATGAGCCTGAGATAGCCATATGCGATGATGCGACACAAGAATGGCGATACGAGAACGAGTATCCTCTGGCCCGGACACAATGGACGAAATTCTACCTGCGCGCCAATCCGGCGGGACCGGCCGCGGAACCGCCATACGGATTGCTCGGCGCAGAGCCGCCGGGAAGCGAAGAACCGGACCGTTACCGGATTCCAGAGTCTATTGGTAAGGTGGCCGCCGGCCGGCCGGTGCTCGCCTATGCCACGCCGCCATTGGAAAAGGATGTACGGGTGTGGGGCCCGCTCAGCGCCAATCTCTACGCCTCCTCGACAACCCTGGATACAGCATGGTTTATTAAGCTGGGGGATGTGGCACCCGATGGTGAAGTCACCCTCATTACCCAGGGGATTCTCAAAGCCTCGTACCGGGCGGTTGATGAGTCCAGGTCCAAGCCGGGACAGCCTTTCCATTCCTTCCGGAATCCAGTGTCTCCGGAGCCGAACACAGTCTACGAGTATCAGATAGAGATAAGGCCGATATTCCATACCTTCCGGGCAGGACACCAAATTTGGGTGCAGATTTCCAGTATGGACTTTAACTACCAGATGATGTTGCACACCGTCTATACCAGCGAGATGCTGCCCCTCCCGGCGGAGAACACTATCTACCATAACTCGGCTCACCCGTCCCATTTGCTGCTGCCGGTCATCCCGGGTGCGCCTGTAATCAAGGAGGTGGAACCGCCATTATCACAGGTAAAGTGGCCGACCGATTATATAATTTAACGTGAACGAAAAGAGGTTTAGGGCCCTCCGAAGTTTTAGCGAAGGAGGGCTTAAGGCTATGGAGAGTTCCGCTATCCTTTTCAGGATGCCCCGCGCGGGAGCGAGGGGAGAGGCTTCACTACTTCATCGCATTGGGCAGGAACAGGGCGATTTGGGGGAAAACTATCAAGAGTGCTATACAGATAACCAATGCAACAACAAAGGGCCATACACCTTTGAATATCGTGTACATGGGGACATCCCGGGCCATTCCCGCTATGACAAACACGTTCATGCCTATCGGTGGCGTTATCAACCCCATCTCCAGCATGATAACAGTCAAAACTCCAAACCATATGGGGTCAAACCCCAGGTTTACACTTAGCGGGAACAGAATTGGCATGGTTATCAGCATAGCGGAGAAGACTTCCATGATGCAGCCTAGGATGACATACAGGATAAGTATCGCGATCAAGATACCCAGTGGGGGTACTGCGAGTCCACCGATGAATTCAGCCAGCGCCGCGCTGAGCTGGCTTACCGCGACGAAGTAGCTAAAGAGCTGGGCGCAGATGATCAACACAAAAATCATGCCGGTAGTTCTGATCGTGGCCCTGAATGAGGTAATTATATTTTCCTTGGTCAATTTCCCTCGGATAAGGGCAATGAAAAAGGCGCAAAATGTGCCGATACCCGCCGCCTCAGTGGCAGTGAAAACTCCCGAATAAATTCCACCTATTACAATTAGGAACAGAAGCAGTACCGCCCAGACATCTTTCAATGCGATTACTCTCTCACGCCAGCTCGACTTTGGCCCGCGGGGACCTGCTAAGGGGTACAATTTAGTCCAGATAGATATGGTGATTATAAAGAGAATGCTGAGTAAAATCCCCGGAAGGATGCCGGATATGAGAAGCTTGCCGATGGATTGCTCGGTTATTAACCCGTACAGGATAAACCCCATACTGGGAGGAATCAGTATTCCCAGTGTGCCCCCGGCGGCGATAGAACCCGTCGCCAATGAAGGGTCGTATTTATAATAGCGCATCTCAGGCAGTGAGGCAGAGCCCATGGTAGCGGATGTCGCTATACTGGAGCCACACACGGCGGCAAATGCGGCACAGCCCCCGATGGTCGCCATTGCCAGGCCGCCGGGTAGATGCCCTATCCACTTATATCCTGTATAGTAAGCGTCGCGAGTTATTCCGGAGGCGAAGGCGAACTCCCCCATCAGAATGAAAAGAGGTAGAAGAGATATAAGGTAAGAGTTCGTACTGCTGAAAGGAGTCAGTCCCAGCCTGATCAATGCCGCTTCAGGACCACAAATAAAAAGGAGGCCCAAAAAGCCGATTAGACCCATGGACAGGCCTATGGGCATCCCAAGAAGCATGAAGACAAAAAGCGCGATTACTCCGACAATACCGATTTCTATGGGACTCATTCAATCCTCTCATTCCTTTTTATCGGATTCCAGGGGCCTGAAGGTATGTATCAATAACTCCAGGCCGAATAGTACGCATCCAAAGGCCATGATAAACATGAGGGGAGCAAATGGGATGGAGAGGACACCGGTGGTTATTATAGTTGGGAACAGATTGGTCCACATCAACTCCCATCCCTGCCAGCCCATGATGATGAAGAATCCTGCACCGAGAAAGCACATAACACTGGACAGTATTGACTTCGAGCGTCCACTTAGCCGGGAAGGAATGATGTCGACGGTGATATGGGCCCTTTCAGACTCGGTAAAAGCCATTACGCAAAAAACCACAATGACTGTCAGCAATCCCACCATCTCCACGGCACCCAATACAGGTTTCTTGAACAGAAAGCGCCCCACAACATTGCTTACGACGACAAACACCATAACTACCAGGGCACCAGTCCCAATCCAGACAAGCACATTTATGATAGCGTCCAGGATATTACTTACTCTCCTAATCAAGTTAGTA
>CAYRFN010000231.1:0-5940 GCA_964423495.1 uncultured Desulfobacteraceae bacterium | reverse complement strand
TACTTTACGCTGAAAATTTACCAGGCTTTCTTCAACTAATTCGGAGAAGAACCAACTTTCTTAATCATTGAGCTAAATTGTTCTAAACAATCGCAAGAAGGAGAAGAAAATGGACCCACGCGAGCCGCTGTATGAAAAAATGATTCAAGAAAGGGATGTCATGATCACCATGCGTGATGGGGTTAAGCTGGCCGTGGACATTTACCGCCCGGATGCCCGAGGGGAGTTCCCGGTTATTTACACTAATGCCATGCACAACAAAGACCTGCAGCGTCCGGAGATAGCAGAAGCCCTCAATCCCCAGCCGGCATATTCAACAATGTGGTATGGGTCGATTGAAGGCGGTGACACAAAGCGTTTTATTGCGAACGGATATGCGCACGTTATCGCTCAACTGCGAGGAGCGGCCAAATCGGAAGGGGATATTATGAGTGGCGGTGAGTGGGATCACTACGACCTCATCGAGTGGATCGCCGAACAGCCCTGGTGTGACGGCAATGTGGGCATGGTGGGGATATCCGCCTACGCCGGCGAACAGTGGAAGGCAGCCGCTCAACAGCCACCGGCCCTAAAGGCCATCTTCCCATATGACGCATGCGGTGCCTACGGGGGAATGATGGGTTTTCGTGAGAGCCACCCCGGTGGTGTTATACAGACAATGCCATATCACATCGGTCTTTTCAGCACCATCCATGAAAACAGAGGGGTACCTGTGGCTCTCCCTCCCGAACTGGAATCCCTTTGGGAGAAGGCCATGAAGAACCCTGACTACATGATGTACGCCCATTTGTATAACATTCTCACGCAAAAGGGACAGAGAGATGCCATGATGTTCTATCCTCTTGTGTTTCCCTTTGACACGGAAGAGAACGCGACTCAAGCCGAGGAGATGTTCAAGAAGATAAAGATTCCTTTCTATACCGGCGCGGGCGCATATGCCTATACCTACAAGATGCATTGGCAGGGGGCACAGCACTGGTTCCAGAACGTGGACGGCCCCAAGAAACTCATCTTCACCGGTCCTGCGCATTTGGAACGGCCGTACCATGAGTATCATGACGAGATACTGAGATGGTATGACTACTGGCTGAAAGGCGTCGATACAGGCATCATGGACGAGCCGCCGGTCAAGACATGGGTGATGGGAGCCAACAAGTGGCGTTACGCTGCTGACTGGCCGCTCCCTGAAACCGGATGGACAAAGTATTATCTGCATACCTGGGAGCGTTTGAAGAGAGAAGGGCATCTGCCTACCTGGCAAACATACGCCGATGCCAAACCTGACGCTTTCGTGCAGATGCCTCCCACCCAGACGAGGAGAATAGAACGGCTGCGATACATGACCGATCCGCTCCCCGAAGACACGCTGGTCATCGGACCGATCTCTTTGATCCTATATGCCTCCATCGACCAGGAGGATACCAACTGGATAGTGATACTTAAGGATGTCGGTCCGGATGTGTCCGTAAGGACTGCGCGGTTGGGAGAACGTTCTGTGCCGGACAACCTCCCGGAAAGGGAGCTGACTCGAGGGTGGCTGAAAGCTTCACACAGGGCCCTGGATACGGAGAGGTCCAAACCCTGGGCGCCTTGGCATCGGCTCACCATGGAAGCGCAAAAGCCTGTGACGCCTGGTGAAGTAAAGGAATACTGCATTGAGATCCTGTCAACCGCCAATCTATTCAGGAAGGGACACCGCATCTGCTTAGATATTACGAGCCTGGATTTAGCGGAAGGCGTTGCAGGAGAGACCGCTGTGGAGTACATCCCCAATCATGTGTGCAGCAGCAAGACCGTGCTCCATAAGATTTACCATAATGCACAATACCCGTCGCACCTCTTATTACCCGTTATCCCTGAGTGGTAAGCGGGAGTGCGGGTCCATGGGTTGGCATCATCGGGCAGGGAGTACCGGACAACACCGTTGTTGTCTACCTGGCCGTGCGCATACTGAAGGCGTTTTTGCATCGTTAGGAGGATAGTACATGGGAATACGTGCGAAAATATTGCTTGGGTTCTTGATCTTGGCCATCATGCTATTTCTGGCTGGTGCATGGTCGATCTATGAGTTGAGGACCGTGGGAATATCTGTCCAGGGACTCCTTGATGATAATTACAAGAGCATTAGTAGTGCGAGGATGATGACGGAGGCCATCGAGCGGGAGGATAGTGCCATTTTGCTGCTGCTGTCCGGCAATTGGAAGGAGGGCCGGGAGATCATCGAATCTGCAGATTTATCCTTTCAACAAGGATTCGAGATCGCCAAAAACAATGTGACCATACCGGGAGAGAAGGCCTATGTGGATGATGTCGAAAAGGCTTACAAGGCATTTAAAGATTTGTGGGTTACGCCCATCGTTGGAACAAACCGAGAAAAAGACCTGAGTTGGTATTTCAAGGAGTTACATCAGTCATTTCTGAATGTAAAACTGGCCGTTGAAAGACTGATGGCTTTGAATGACCAGGCCATGTACCAGACAGCGACTCATTTGAAAAACAGGGCCCATAGGGCTGTCATGCCCGGGGTCGTGGCCATCCTGGCTGCACTGGTTTTTACGCTCGTATTTAACTACTTTGTCAATTATTACTTGGTGAGCCCGATCATCAAGATTACAAAAGGCGTTCAAAAATTCCTCCAAACCAACGAACCCTTTCAGGTCAAGATTGAAACCAACGATGAAATGCAACGCTTGGCCTCCTCACTTCAAGATCTTATGACGCGGCCCTGAAAGCACGAGGCACTCTGATGCGACCTCATATCATCTTCAGGTATACGGGAGTTATCCTCCTTTTCAATGCCGTCTTTCTGCTCATATCTGCTCTTATTTCCGCCTTTTACTCAGATTCGGCATCCCTGCCTCTTTTCTATAGCGCAATTATTACGACCCTTTTCGGTGTTTTCCCCCTCATCTATGTTCCACCCGCGACAGATATCACCAACAAGGAAGGCTTCATCATTGTCGTCTCCAGTTGGCTTATCTCCTGCCTCGTGGGTGTCATGCCCTATATCCTCTGGGGCGGTGAGTTTACGCTAACCAATGCATGGTTTGAGAGCGTATCCGGCTATACCACGACTGGTTCTTCCATCCTGACAGACATTGAGGCCCTGCCGCTCGGATTATTATTCTGGCGGTCGGCCACGCACTGGATCGGCGGCATTGGTATTATCATTTTTGTCCTCTCGGTCTTGCCGTCTCTGGGGAGGGCCGGGATGATCCTGTATCGTACGGAGATGTCACCCCTTGCTGCTGAAAATTTTCACTACAGAACTAAAAGAACCATACAAATGCTGGCAATTGTCTATGTGGGGTTGACCCTGGCTGAAACCATAGCCTTGCTCATTTGTGGGATGAACTGGTTTGATGCCGTGACGCACGCCTTTGCAACGATAGCTACGGGCGGCTTCTCGCCCAAAAATACCAGCATCGCCTACTATCAGAGCCTTCCAATCGAAATCGTTGTCATGGTTTTTATGGTGCTGTCAGGCCTTCATTTCGGATTACTGTTTGCCGCCTTTCAAAGGAAAGTCTCTGGGCTCTGGAGGTCATCTGTCGTGAGGTATTATCTCATTGCCCTTGCGTGCGGTGTGGTAATCACCATGTTGAGTGTTCACGGGAACAAATTCTTCACTTGGGCTGAATCTCTCCGCTACTCCGCTTTTCAGGTTATTTCCCTTGGGACATCGACCGGTTTTGCCACCATTGATACGACTCTATGGCCCCCCTTCGCACAATTGGTTATGATCTTTTTCACGTTGCAGTGTGCCTGCGCAGGATCAACGTCTGGCGGGATCAAGGTGGATCGTATCGTCATCTTCTGGAAAGGGTTGCTGAAGAGGATAACCCAGACCAGGCATCCCCATGCGGTAATTACACCGAAGATCGGGGATCTAGCTGTTGATGATGAAATGTTGGAAGTCGGCATGCTTTATATCACCCTCTATTTAGGCGTTGTCTTTGTGTCGAGCCTTATCCTGACGGCCTTAGGGGTTGACGCTCTGTCGGCGTTTTCCAGTTCGGCTGCTACCATGGGCAATGTGGGGCCGGGCTTCGGCATAGTTGGCTCCATGGGCAATTTCAGCCAGATTCCGGATGCGGGAAAATGGGTCTTGACCCTTACCATGCTGCTTGGCAGGCTGGAGATATTCGCGCTAATCCTGTTTGTCACCATAAGATCCTGGAAATAAAACGGTATAAAAGGAGGCATCTTATGACGATAAATGAGATATGGGATCTGCTTAATGGCATCTTTTTCACCACCGGAATATCACATTTAGGCTGGCAGCATGTAATTATGTGGTTTGTAAGTTTCCTCTTTCTTTATCTTGCCATTGTCAAAAATTTCGAACCCCTTCTTCTCCTTCCCATAGGATTCGGCATCTTTATTGTCAACTTCCCTCTCGTCCCCCTTATGGGCTACACGGAAGGACACGGTCAACTTATACGCATCTTCTATCAATATGGTCTTGAGTGGGAGGTCATCCCCTGTGTCATCTTTCTCGGCCTTGGAGCTATGACCGACTTTGGCCCTCTTATCGCAAATCCCAAGACGCTCCTCATCGGAGCGGGAGCGCAGCTCGGGGTCTTTGTCACCTTTACCGGCACGGTTCTTGCCGGATTCACGCTCAAAGAGGCCGCCTCAGTGGGCATCATCGGCGGCGCTGGCGGCCCCACGACCATTTATTTGACCCAGCACCTCGCGCCCCAGCTCCTTGGCGCAAACGCTCTGGCTGCCTATTCCTATATGGCCATGGTTCCCCTGATCCAGCCGCCCATCATGCGGCTTTTGAACTCGGAAAAGGAGAGGAAGATACGCATGAAACAGCTAAGACATGTCTCAAGGACCGAAAAAATCATCTACCCTATCCTAAGTTCTCTGATAATTGCTATACTGGTTCCATCTGTTATCCCACTCATGGGAATGCTAATGTTCGGAAATCTGATGAAAGAGAGCGGGGTTGTGGGGAGACTCACAGAAACGGCCCAAAATGCATTAATGAATATCGTGACCATATTCCTTGGGATCTCTGTGGGTGCAACCATGGAAGCGAGCAAATTCCTTAGCTGGAGACCACTTCTTATTTTTGGCCTCGGGCTGATCGATTTCGCCGTCTGCACGGCAGGTGGCATTGTAACGGTCAAGGTAATGAACCTGTTTCTCAAGGAGAAGATGAATCCCCTTATAGGGTCTGCGGGTGTCTCGGCCGTTCCCATGTCGGCGAGGGTATCCCAGATCATGGGGCAGAAGTATGACAGGGGAAATTACCTTCTTATGCATGCTATGGGACCCAATCTGGCAGGTGTTATCGGCACCGCCGCAGCCGCTGGCATGTTCATTGCCATGTTTTCTTAATAAAAAGGCCCCGGTCCTACAATGAATATCCTGATCAAGTTGATGTCCGTAATCTCCCTAATTATTGCACCTTTGCTGATCCGGTACTGGGGATAGATCCTAATTATGGGAGCGGGATTATTATGTTCTTTGCTTTTTTTTCTTTAATGAGCGGTTTGGTTCTGCTCTATTTTGGGGCCGAGGGCCTGGTGCGGGGGAGCAGTTCCCTGGCATTTCGTTTTGGGTTAACCCGGCTCGTGATCGGGCTGACCATCGTCGTATTCGGAACAAGCATGCCCGAGATGGTGGTAAGCGTCCAGACGGCCTGGACCCGGCAAGGGGACATCTCTTTAGGTAATATTATCGGCTCGAATATTTGCAATATCGCCTTGATAATGGGGATCTCTTCCCTGGTTCGACCCCTGCGTATGAATATTCAGGTAGTCCGGCTGCAGATTCCCATCATGATCGGTGTCTCTTTTTTCCTGTGGCTATTGCTGATTAATAGAGCATTAACTCGCCCGGAAGGCGCATGCCTTTTCCTGGGGGTACTTCTATATACGTCTTATAGTCTATATCTGGCAAGGAAAGAATTTGGCGAATCAATAA
>CAYRFN010000230.1:0-6013 GCA_964423495.1 uncultured Desulfobacteraceae bacterium | reverse complement strand
CGGCAACTTACGGAGGTTGATGCCATAGCCACCATAAAGGCAAAGTACTGACTTACCCTTCCGCCCGCCAATAGCGCAGTGATGTCCTTTCGGCCTTGCAGTTGACGTCTCGTTTTTGAAAAGAGAACCTCATGACCCTATAATTTGCTAATGACTTTTTTCAAGGCATTAAATTGTTATGGAGAATCTAATTTGAATCTGCTCTTCATACCAAAAGTATTCCCAAGGGCGAGCGTTATCGGGGGCCCTATATTAATTCATCACAGGATCAAGAACCTTTCGAAAATGGGCTACAGAATAACGGTCCTTGCGCCTGCATTATCAGATGAGGACCATAGTGATAAGAGCCTTGGACCATACTGTGAAGAAATCATACTCGTGGATTCACCCAGTAATAGAACTTCTGCGGATATTGAAAAACTCGAAGATGAACTCAAACGTCCACCATTCTTTCTTTCAGGAGATGGTGGTTATGATCCTCAGTTCGACAAGGCATTCAGATCTCTTCTTGAGAGACGCCACTTTGATGGAATCATTGCAGAGTACTCAATGATGGGTCAGTATCTTGAAGGAACAAAAGAAACTATTCCCCACGACACATTGACGATTATTTCTGTCCATGAATGTTACACGAAGGCCTTTCAGCAGAGGGTAAGCAAGGGAGAGACAATCGATAAAGAGACGATCAAGAGACTTTTTGAATACGAGTTCCGGATGTATCATTCGGTCGACCGTGTCATTTCCCTTACACGGGAGGACATGGAGACCCTTATCCACCTTGCACCTAACCTTAAAGCAAAGACGGCCGTTGTTCCGCACGGTGTTGAGAGTGATTTCTACACCCCTCCTATCAAGAAGTCTTGGGATACAAAGCATATACTTTTCCTTGGCAATTTTAGACATCGTCCAAATGTAGATGCGGTTCATAACTTTATGACGCACTGCTGGGGAAAGATATCAAAAGAGGTGCCTAACGCTACCTTCCACGCAATAGGATTTAATCCCCCACCAGAACTTCTTGACCTTAGAAGCGACCGGATATTTGTGCGGGAGGGAGGAACACATTTCGATGTTAGGGAGATCTACTGGAAAAGTGATATCTTCGTTGCTCCCATCGAACTCGGAGGAGGATTCCGTGGAAAGATGCTCGAAGCTCTTGCCTCTGGTCTACCTATTGTTTCAACCAGCCTTGCAGCATTTGGCATCGATCCCGAAAACGGTAAAGAAATGTTCGTGACAGATGATTACAGCGTGTTCACAGATCATGTTATTAGACTTCTAAAGGATACTAAGCTCAGAAAAATTGTCAGCGGACGTGCTCGTTCCCTCGGAGAACGCTTTGACCACAAAAACGCTGCTATGAAGCTGCATGAAGTTATACAGACCTGCCATAACAAAACCTTAGTAGTGGAAGATAATAAATTGGATAATTGAACAAGCAGGATTTTATAGCGGATACGAAACCTTTATGGAGGTTTGCCCAATATATCAATTAACAGGGAAAGGTCTATTCTCACCAATGTATCGGTTGAAGATAGCTGATAGGAGACCCTTCGTATCTGCGCAAGATGAACGAGGTCTTTGATGGTTAATGATATTCAAAAGTTAAGGAACATAGGCATTAGTGCCCACATTGATTCGGGCAAGACAACGCTGACAGAGAGAATCCTTTACTACACTAAGCGAATATTTGCTATTCACGAAGTCAAAGGAAAGGATGGGGTTGGTGCCACAATGGATTCCATGGAACTGGAAAGGGAAAAAGGGATCACAATTGCTTCGGCTGCCACCCATTGTGAATGGAATGGACACAGGATTAACATTATAGATACTCCCGGACATGTTGATTTCACAATTGAGGTGGAGCGAGCCTTGAGGGTTATGGATGGGGCTATTCTGATTCTATGCGCAGTAGGAGGCGTTCAGTCACAGTCTATAACTGTTGACCGACAGATGAACAGATACAAAGTTCCACGGATAGCCTTTATTAATAAATGTGATCGATCTGGGGCCGACCCTTACAGGGTTGTGGAGCAGTTAAGACAAAAATTAGGCCATAATGCTGTTCTCATGCAGATTCCTATAGGCCAGGAAAGGCAATTTTCCGGTGTCGTGGATCTGGTTTCTATGAAGGCAGTATATTTTGAAGGCCCAAATGGAGAAGAAATAAGAAGAGGAGAAATCCCTAAAGAGATCCTTGAGGAAGCTAAAACCAAGAGAGAGGAATTGTTGGATGCTGCTTCCATGTTTTCAGATGAACTGATGGAGGCTGTTTTTGATGAAAGTGTCAGTGAAGATCTAATCTATAAGGCCGTTAGAGAGGGTGCTCTTTCAAGACAGTTGACCCCTGTTTTTTTGGGATCAGCCTACAAAAACATAGGTGTTCAATTAGTATTAGATGGAGTCAATAGATATCTCCCGGCGCCAAGCGAAGTAAAAAATGTTGCCCTTGATCAGGATCATAATGAAAAAGAGGTGTACCTTGAACCCAATCCGGAGATGCCCGTGGTGGCTCTGGCCTTCAAACTGGAAGTCACGCCCTACGGCCAGTTAAGTTATCTTAGGATATATCAGGGCTCCATAGGCAAAGGGGACGATTTGTTCATCACACGGACAAATAAGAAGATCAAGGTTGGAAGGCTGGTTAGGATGCATGCAGATGAAATGGAAGACATCTCCAGGGCCTATGCAGGAGATATTGTGGCCCTTTTTGGAGTGGAATGCTTATCAGGTGACACCTTCACCGGTGGTAATTTGAGATATGCTATGTCTTCCATGTTTGTACCTGAGCCTGTTATTTCGTTAACAATCATACCAGAAGACAATAAGTCCCAGAGTAATATGTCCAAGGCATTGAATCGCTTTACCAGGGAGGATCCTACATTCAGGTCTTATGTAGATCAAGAGTCGGGCGAAACCATCATATCCGGAATGGGAGAACTGCACCTGGAAGTCTATGTTGAAAGGATGAAAAGGGATTTTGATGCTGAAGTTGTGACTGGAGTTCCGCAGGTAGCATACCGGGAGGCCATCACCCAGAAAGCATATTTTGATTACACACACAAAAAGCAGACCGGTGGAGCCGGCCAATATGGAAGAGTTGCAGGGTTCTTGGAGCCTTGTGAGAAGGGATCCTATGAATTCATAAATCAAGTAAAAGGAGGTGTAATACCTTCTGAATTTATGCCTTCAGTGGATAAAGGATTTCAATCATGCCTTACAAAGGGGGCAATGATTGGATTTCCTGTCCTTGGTATGAAAGTGACAGTTAACGATGGTAAATCTCACAGCGTAGATTCCTCGGAGAAAGCATTTAGCCAGGCGGCCATTGGGGCCTTTAAACAAGCCTATCTTAAGGCTAAACCGGTTATCTTAGAGCCGATCATGAGGGTATCGATCGAAGGCCCTTCTGAGTTCCAGGGTAATGTTATGGCATCCATCAATCAGCGACGGGGTCTCATTACAAGTTCTACAGAGGACGGAATATTTACAAATATCGAAGCTGAAGTTCCATTGGCAGAGATGTTCGGTTATGCTACGACCCTGAGATCGCTTACTCAAGGTAAGGCAGAATTTACCATGGAGTTTGTGAGGTATACAAAGGTTCCTGAGGCCATAGCAGAGGAACTAAAATCACGAACAAGGGAAAAATCTAAGGGAGAAAAGAGATCATGAAAAATTTTATTTCCGTCAGTCCGCTTAAAATACTGGAGAAGTCTTCAAGAAAAGGATTAGGTTCGGGAAACTTAGGGGTTCTCATTGCACGGGCTGGCGTAGGTAAGACAGCCTGCCTGATCCATATTGCGTTTGATAAGCTTTTTCGTCAAAAAAAAATTGTTCATATTTCCCTTGAAGAGGGGCCGGATAAGGTTTCATCGTTTTATAATACCATCTACCATGATATTCTAAAGGCCCTAAATCTTACTGATGATAATGAATATCGGTTACTCATTGAAAGAAACCGAATGATTCTGGCCTATCTGAACCAGAGCTTTGATACAGAGCGACTCCGTACTAATCTGGGAAACCTATCAAAAAATATTGATTTTAGACCGGATACACTAATAATAGATGGCCTTGACTTTGAAAACGCCGATAGAATTCTATTTGAAGGCCTAAAAGATATTGCCAGAGAGTTCCATTTTGAGATATGGCTTTCTGCCCTTTCACACCGCCATGTTACCGATGTAAATGAGCGAGGTATTCCTTATCCATGCCATCAACTTGATGACATGCTCAGTCTTATTATCCAGTTGCAGCCTGAGCAATCAGGTGTCTTTTTGAGACTTTTGAAAGACCATGATAATACAATAATCCCGGGCATTAGTGTCAGATTAGATCCGAGCACATTTCTGGCCTTGGATAAACTGAATTTTTCTGAAGCCAGAAATTAGATCTTTTGTAACATTTTAGCGCTTTGAAAGAGACCCCAAGCCCCTTTCTATGTTCAATGCACAGACAGGCCTTCCTGGCTTATTATCAAAGAGCTAAACAGTTATGGGTTTTAAAAATGCCATGAGAAGGTTTTTAGTTTATGCAGTATAAATATGATAAATCCATAGTTAAACAAATTTGCAACACTCGAATGCTCGTGGCCCTTGTAATGGGTTATGCATGCGGTCTGCCGCTTCTTCTGACCATAAGTGTATTGCAGGCGTGGATGAAAGAAGAAGGTGTGGATCTAACCGTTATTGGAATGATGGCCTTAGTAGGCCTTCCGTATACCCTTAAGTTCCTTTGGGCTCCTTTTCTAGATCGTTTTACGTTGCCTTTCCTGGGCCGCAGAAGAGGGTGGCTTCTGGTTGCCCAGATTGCCCTAATGAGTTCGATTGCTGGTCTTGGGTTCACCGATCCAGTTAATCATACATGGATGGTCGCCTTCGCAGCATTTCTGGTGACCTTTTTTAGCGCCTCACAGGATATTATAGTAGATGCATACCGGAGGGAAGATTTTTCTGATGCAGAACTGGGCTTTGCTTCTTCTCTTTATATCAATGGATATAGGGTGGGTATGCTGCTTGCTTCCGGAGGTGGCTTGATTATGGCGGATCACATATCATTTTCTTTTGTCTACCTGATCATGGCCGCCTGTATGTTGCCAGGGGTCCTTACAACACTCCTTGCACATGAACCTGAGACTGAGGCAGGGACGCCAAAGAGTTTAAGGGAAGCTGTTATCGATCCCCTGACGGAGTATTTCTCCCGGCAGAATGCTTTGTGGATACTAACCTTCATTCTTTTTTACAAAATCGGTGACACAATGGCGAGTGCCATGACAACCCCTTTTTATCTTGATATAGGATTTTCAAGAACGGAAATCGGTGCGGTCGTAAAGCTGTTCGGTTTCTGGGCCACAATTGGTGGGAGTCTGATTGGTGGCCTAATTATGCTCCGTTTAGGAATTAACCGTTCCCTCTGGATCTTTGGTTTTTTTCAGGCTATCTCTACTGCCTGTTTCGCTATTTTAGCACGTATCGGGCATAGTGTTTCCGTCCTGTCCGGGGTAATTGCCTTTGAAAATCTGAGTAGTGGCATGGGTACTGCTGCCTATGCTGCATTTATGGCCAGTATTACAAATAAAAGATTTACTGTAACACAATATGCACTTCTTACCAGCCTTATGGGTATTCCACGCGTTTTGGCCTCTGCTCCGACCGGCTTTCTTGCCAAGAATCTGGGTTGGGAAATTTTCTTTATCGCTTGTACCTTTATTGCAATTCCTGGAATGTTGCTTCTGCTGAAATTTGCACCGTGGAATTCAAGAAAGACTTCAAAGGCTGTAGTAGGGTAATATGGAACAATTGTTTTCGTTTTTTCATTCTGTTGTGGTCATGAGGCCCCTAAGGCCATATTATTGGCCCTTATTTGTTTTTGGGCTTAGGCAATGGACGGTAAATAATTCAACGGACATTATCAGCTATTAAGGTTAAGTTGATGTTATGCTGAGAAATAAGATTTTAAGGTTCTTCTCCGAATTAGTTGAAGAAAGCCTGGTAAATTTTCAGCGTAAAGT
>CAYRFN010000229.1:0-6058 GCA_964423495.1 uncultured Desulfobacteraceae bacterium | reverse complement strand
GTTGGCTTTTCAACCAACTGGATCTCGCAGGCTTCGCCTGGCGCACTAAGAAGTCGCTTTTCGGGGAAGGAGTATAGGAGAAATTGGCCTTGTGTGTCAATCCAAATTCGATCTCAGTATGTTGTGGGGGCGTCTTTTGGGCCAAGATAGATGGCTTGTAGGACGAAGAGAAAAATGGGCACGTCCATCGGTAAATCAGTAACTGCTGATCAAGGGCGATTTTGATTTAATTAAAGTTGCAGATATCTTGCCACTGTACGTAATAAAGTGATAATTGACTGATATTCTATTCGAGGTCATTATCTACCTGTTTTTCAGCAAAAAAGAAAGGAGGTAGTTATGAACCTTGAATACGTTCCTGTAGAAAAGTCAACACGCGGCTTCGGACGTTGAATGCCTTCTTTAACAAATATTCAAGTATGGCCTTACGATTAACACGATAATTGAAGATCCCTCCTCTGATATTAGCTATCTCAACGAAAAAGAGCATGTGCGGAATAAATTCATATTGCCTGCTGAACTTGAGAGGTTGATTAATGCAAGCCGCAAAGGAAGGACAAAATTTTATCTTCCCGCTCTCATTTGTCTTGGAGCTGAGCACGGAGCATCCAAACAGGAAGCCCTTTCATTGAGATGGCCTGACATAGATTTTGATTATGATGATTCAGGAACAATAAGGTTTTTCAGAACTAAGAACAGTAAAGAGCGGATTGATCTTTTTGGTCGGGACGCGGGGATTTGAACCCCGGGCCCCCTGAACCCCATTCAGGTGCGCTTCCAGACTGCGCCACGTCCCGACATTTAATGCCAATTATTCTATAACACTATCCTACCTTGTCAAGCTGAAAATTGATGATTGGATAACAACTTGACACCCAATCAGTAATATGGCTATTAAGGATATTATGGTACAGTTGTTGAATCAATTGCAAAAATTCTTAAGACCAGACCTTATATCGTAACCATATTATCAAAAAAGTTGAAGCTCTGAGCCTCTTTAAGGATAGGATTCATCATTACTGACCTTTCCCTAAAAAAAGTGGATCAAATATCTGAACGATACGGCATCCAAAGATGCATCGCATTTCATCAAAGCTATAGGTTAGGCCCATGAGCCGCTTGGACTGTATAAGCAACCGGAATATCAGAATTATAGCGGCCTATGTCAACAGCAAACTGGGCGATTACCATTCCCTATTTGAAGGAATCCCCTACCCAGAAGAAGAATACAATTCACCAGAAGATTTCTTCTTGAATGAAGATGAATGGACCACATATGAGAATTTTAATCAAATATTCCGAAAAGCTAAGAAATTGGTTAATGAACAGGATTTCTTTTTCAATTGTGGTGCCTCTTCTGCAGAGCTTCTTAGATCCTGGGGTCGCTACTATTACTTCAAGATGCTTTTTGCAACACCCAGCGACGCATTTATAAGAATTTCGTTTTTCAACAAGAATGCCGGCGACACCAAAGAAATTGAGGTCATCCTACCCCCCGTATATGATAAACGAATAAAGAAACTGAAAACTATTCTAAAGGTCGAATTCCATAGTGATATCGACCCAGTCAAGGATTATATAGGAGACCCTTTCTTGAAAGGCATTCTTTCATCAATACCCACCAACTGGGGATTAGCCCCTGCAACCATAAGACAACCTATAAATTCCTACGATCCAGAGGCCTTATTTAATAAAGAACCGGAATTCATTCCCTATAAGCTTGATGTCAAGATAGAAGACAATATCATGACACTCAAAGATCCAATACTCGGTCAACGTCGTATTGTTGGGGAAAAGGTCCTTTTGGAGCCAGAGGAAATTAACGGCCAAAAGGTTTTTCTGGGCAAATACACCAAAGGAAGCCCTGATTACCCCACCAAAGCCGGCGAAAAAAAGGAGGCCATCCTAATCACGGAGACCATTCACACAGACAATCGCACCCTTCTAAACGAAGGAGAAATATATATGGCCCCATATTTTATTATATATGTCTCCTATGATCGGCTTACCCCCATTCAGCGCTTCTCACAAATCTTTAAGTTCCGTGGAAAAAGATATTATTCCGGGTTGAAATTAACTGAAACGATCAATCAACTCACCAAAAGCATCAAGGCCAAGAACGATGCCTATCACGCGCTTGAAAAAGCCAATACTGAACTAATAAAGGCAAAAGCCCAACTAGATGAACATGCCCGAAAATTAGAGCAGAAGGTGGAAGAACGAACAACAGATCTCCGCAAGACCCAACAAGATCTACTTCAGCTTAACCGAAATCTTGAAGCTAAGGTCAAGAGCCAGGTTGCTCAACTGGAAAAATACAATGAACTTAGACGTTATCTCTCACCCAAACTGACAGAAAAGATTCTCAGCAACGACCACGGCTTCGGCACTGAATCAAAAAGAAAAATGATGACCGTGGTGTTCACAGATATCAGGGGCTTCTCAGGCCTGACAGACAACTTGGAGCCTGAAGAGTTATTTCATCTCTTAGACAAGTATCTTTCTGAAATGATCAAGATTATTCACCATCACGATGGGACATTGAATAAAATCATAGGTGATGGCCTACTCATCTTCTTTGGCGATCCCATTCCAATGGAGGACCATGCTGAACGGGCAGTACAGATGGCTATTGATATGCAAAAGAAGATAGCTGATATAATAGATGAATGGCGTCAATATGACCATGAACTCGGTGTGGGCATAGGAATAAACACCGGATTCATGACTGTAGGAAATATCGGCCCAGATACCCACAGGGACTATACGGTCATTGGAAATCAGGTCAATGTGGCATCAAGCCTCCAATCACATGCTAAGTCCGGGCAAATCCTGATCAGCCAAAGGACATTCAGCAAGGTAAAAGGGTTTGTGAAGGCGAAGGAAGTAGGCAAAATAGTTGTTAAAGGAATTCACAATCCTATAAAGACCTATGATCTTATATGGTAGATGATAGACTTTGGGAGAAAAAAATGGATTTTTTAAAACGGTCTTTGTCTGCTCCATACTCTTGAGCCAAATCCTGCAATACCTCGGATTTTGGAGTATGAGCCAGCATCAGCTCCAGAAGCATTTTGCGAGTTTTATCTACCTTCTCAGACCTGGTTCTTACTACCAAATTTTGTTTTACCGGGTAAAGGCAGGCAGCAACGAGATTTGTCCTGCCGCGAGTTTCTACTTCTAATGTGCAAATTCGGCAAGCCCCATAAAGTTCTAATTTCTCGTCATCCCTTCCCTTGCTTCAACTAACTTCTTTTCAAGCGGCTCTTTTTATCCCGCTCTTCCGAGTGGGGCTTGAGCGCCGTCGAAGGGTCAATCGGTAAATGGATTTCTCTCACTTTTTTTACTCTTTCTGACTATAGTTCTTTCTTCTTCAGGAATAGACGGCGGAACAGGCTCGCCGGAAATCTCCTTCACCGCACCAAAGCGAGGAGGGCAAGCTTCAAAGCAGGTTCCGCATTTTATGCATTTGTCTTGGTCAATTACATGGATCTGGTTCTTGCCACCTGCAATCGCCTCTACAGGGCATTTCCTAAGACAAATCATACAGGCCTGGCACTTATCCGGATCAATATAGTACGAGACTACTTCACTAAATAACCTGTCTATCTCGTCACTGGTGAAAAATCCGTCATATTCTTCTTCGTTTTCAAGACGTGACTCCAGCTTTTCCCTTTTCACTATCTTAATGTAGGGGATGAGCTTTGTAACTTCCTGAATTTTAGACGTTAATTCATTTTCGTCTATTCCTTCGCTTGTGCCGAGAGGCCCTAACTCCTTCAGCTGCTTGCCAAAGTCATTCATAACTTCGGTGAAAAGGATTCCTTCACCGGAAGACATAAATTCGATCCTTAACCTTTCTGGGTTCAGCCCTATGTGTTCCATTATTTTTCTACATAGAAGCACCATGTTTAGTGCATGGTAATTTCCATGAGTAATATAATTACATTCATTCAAACGGCAACCACCAATAAACACCCCCTCCATTCCATTTGAGAAGGCTCTGAGTACAAATTCCAGGTCGACTCTACCGGAACACATGACGCGAATAAGCCTGATTTCATTTGTATATTGCAGTCTGGAAACTCCAGCCATGTCAGCAGCGCCGTATACTCACCAATGGCATACAAAACCTAATATTCTTGGTTTAAATTTAAGTCCTGTACTCATTCGTTCTCACCTCTCCCCCGGATAAACCGGAAACAACAAATTACAAGCACCAAATAAATTCCAAATTACAATATTAAAATATCATGTAAAAACAACTAGTTGATTGTTATTTTGATTTCTCCAATATTGATGAAAGGATCTTTTTCAATTCAAATGCTTCTTGCATCAAATTTTGGGCATCATCACCATTCATTATATCATTGGTTTCATGAATTAGCCTGAGCCAATATGCGCTTTCTTTTGCTTCTTTACGACTTATTCTCATCCTCATTAAAAAGTCTTTTTTGCCTAATGATTCGTTAGCTTCTATATAATTTGCACCTACTGAACCCGAAGCTCTTATTAGTTGTTTGCCATCATCGATATTTGCAATTGTATTTGGCAATGTCTTAACGAAAACCCTTACAGCTTTAGCGAATTGGAATGTCCTTTCTTCAAGATCATAAGGTTTGGAATTTTTAATTCTAGTCATTGTGATTTACTTGTTATTTGTTTTTTAATTTTTGTAATTTATTTACAGCAGTAAATCCTTATAGGGTTACTTCATTGTTGTGTCCTTCGAATCCGGGGATCTGATGGTAAACTTCTACACAGCTCCAACCGCCGCATCAATTTGTTGTATCATCTCTTCCTCTGGAACCGCCGCATCAATTTGGCTCAAGAGCTCTTCATCGGTAAAGTGCTTTAGTGAAATAGCCCCTGTTGGACACTTTGCATTACAGAGACCATCTCCTTTACAGATAACAGGATTAACTACAGCCTTTTTGCCCTGTCGTGTCTCACGAAACTCTATGGCACCATACGTACAGGCTGAGATACATGCCCCACACCCCATACACTTCCTCTCATCCACCTCGCAAACAGAACCTGAGACCGTGACTATATCATGTGAGAGAAGGGTTAAAGCCCGACCTGCAGCTCCATAAGCATGGTTAATCGCTTCCGGTATATGCTTAGGATAATGAGCTGTCCCACACAGGTAAACGCCATCTGTGGCAAAGTCAACAGGTCTTAATTTGACATGGGCTTCTTTGAAAAAATCATCCGGTCCTAAAGAGACCTTGAATAATTGAGATATTTCCCTGTTTCCTGCGGGGGAAATAACGGCGGCAGCCAAAGCAAGGTAATCGGCATCTATAGCAAGCTTCTGACCTAAAATGGGATCGGGCACGGTAACCCTTAAAACAGGCCGACCCTCCTCCTCAACAGCTTCCACCTGAGGTTTATTATCCGGCTCATAGCGTATGAACTTTACATCTTTATTGGACGCTTCCCGGTAATAATCCTCCATAAGCCCATACGTTCTCATATCCCGAAAGAGAATGTAGATATCCATCTCAGGGTTTATCTCTTTCAGTTTCAAGGCGTTCTTTACAGAATGGCCGCAACATACCCGGCTGCAGTAATTTCGGTCTTCGTTTCTGCAACCCACACACTGGATCATCACCACGCTCCGGGAGTTGATCAGCCCTTCTTCTCCTTTGGTGATCTGCTCCTCCAACTCAAGGTGGGTCATTACCCTGTCATCTTCTCCATAAAGGTATTCGGTGGGTTTATATTCATCAGCACCTACAGCGATGACGGCTGCTCCATGTTTTATCTCTGTGACCCCTCTTTCAGACTTCACCTTGGTTACGAAATTCCCAACATAACCTGTAGCCTCTGTGATGATGGCATCAGTATATACGTGTATTAAGGGGTGCTGATAAACCTTGCGCACAAGATCACGCAAATACGCCTGAACATCCAGCCCTTCCAGGGTGGAAGGAATCCTCCGAGCCATTCCCCCCAGGTATGTATCCTTTTCCACCAGGTAAACCTCATGTCCCTGGTTGGCTAAGGAGAGAGCACAAGTCATGCCGGCTATACCTCCACCAACCACTAACGC
>CAYRFN010000228.1:0-6113 GCA_964423495.1 uncultured Desulfobacteraceae bacterium | reverse complement strand
GAAATCACTACATATTCCCCTTATTTTTATCAACTAATCTGGAGATGATCCATAATTTAAAAGGGATTTGCTCGTGGCAAGATATCTGCAATTTTGATTACAATAATTGCGATTCGTTGAATTAATCGTGTTTTTGATGTATGTTCAAGACAAATCAAGTTTTCGTGATGATGGAACAAAAACACGCTGGATAGTTAATATCAATGTTGGTCTTACCGCGGAGACCGAGACGGATGATAATATGTCCACTGTCGTTGTGACGCGGGCAACATGGCCAGCATTCACCAGCGGGGGCTTTGCATTCACTCGTCCCAGAAGGGAGTTTGTCGATGGATAACTCAGTCATCGTTTTAGCAGGAGCTACCGGTAATCTCGGCGGGTGCATCACCAAAGCGATTCTCGAACGCGGTGGCAATGTGAGGGCGATCGTCCGCCACAACAGCAACCCTGAAAAGCTGGAGGAGTTGCGGAAGCGAGGTGCAGCGATCGCAGAGGTCGACTTCAACAGCGTTCCTGAGCTGACCGAGGCATGCTTGGGTGGGTCATGCGTCATCTCTGCGCTTTGCGGACTGCGGGACGTGATCGTTGAGGCGCAGACGCTGCTGCTCGATTCAGCGGTCAAGGCTGGGGTGCCGCGCTTTATCCCTTCCGACTATTCCATAGATTTCACGAAATTGGCTCCTGGAATGAACCGCAATCTCGATCTGAGACGGGAATTCCACGAGCGCCTCGACAAGGCCCCAATTGCGGCTACCTCGATCCTCAATGGCATGTTCACGCATCTATTGACCGGCGAGGCGCCGGTCGTCCTCTTCAAATTAAAGCGAGTTGTCTACTGGGCCGACGCCGATCAGCTACTGGACTTTACGACTATAGATGATTCTGCTGAATTCACAGCAGCAGCGGCTCTCGACTCTTCTACTCCAAGATTTTTGCGCATTGCAGGGGATCAACTCAATGCCAGCGGGTTGGTGGACGTCGTCAGTGAGGTGACAAAAGAAAAGTTCAAGCTGTTTCGCGCAGGAGGTCTGAGGAGGTATGAGATACTGATCAAGTTCACGCGATCAGTTTTTCCCCAAAAAAGTGCAGTGTATCCACCCTGGCAAGGTATGCAGTACCTGCACAATATGTTCAGCGGACGCGCGAAACTTGAGCCACTCGATAACGAACGTTATCCAGGTATGCGTTGGACAACAGTGCGGGATTTCCTTGCGGCGCGCTAATCTCGAGGTATCACGGTGGAGCCTGACTGCGGTGAGCGATGGTACAAAGCGCCGAAAAGCTCTATGTCGTATCCGAGGACGACGACATAAGAGATTCGAAGGACAATACCCACTCGGTAGTCGAACGGAGGCAAAGATGGTCGACTCATATGGCCGCGCCTTATCACGTGCATATTTTAGGTAGGGCATGCTACTTAGCCGCGGCGGGTGCGGGTCGCGGTGAAGCGTCGGAAGTAGTCGATCTAAAAGGATTCAGAGAACAATTCACCAATGATGAAGTAGGAAGCCCAACCACCGGCTGCAGTGGATAGCCGAAACAGCTGGCTCCCACTGAGCCCTACGTTATCTCGCCCTGTGCTATCTGCTATGCTTCGGCAAATATCAAGGCCTTGAGATCCTGAGATATTCGAACCATATCGTCAATCATAATAATTTAAAAGGGATTTGCTCCTGGCAAGCTATCACAGGTTAGAAGAAATCTAAAAGTTGAGATATTGAATTATTGAAGAGCGCTTTCACGCAAAGTTGGATGGAAAATCTCCGGGTGATAGGATTTCGGCCTGTATAATGGGCGCGTAATGTGATAACCCATGGTTCTAAAATCAAAGAAAGGGATATGTACTATGAAGAAATTTGATTCCGCGGCATACATCCATTTAAAAAACCCTACCCCCGGAGAGTCCTATAGGCCTGAAATACTGACCTCCGAGCATGGCGCCAAGGATCTCGGGGGCATGTTCGGCCTTCTCGTTCCCGGCAGCCAGGTGCCTTACCACTACCATAAGAACCGGGAATCGGTTATTTTTGTGATTAGCGGGGAAGGGATAGAAATTATCGAAGGCGAGGAAATCCCGATCAAGGCCGAGGATGTCCTTTTCATCCCCGCCGGGGAAAAACATACAACGGTAAACAGATCGGACGGGGATCTTCGCTACCTCGAATTTTTCACCTGCCCGCCTGTTACGGCGGATTTTGTCGAAGCCACATAGAAAATTGGTGTCAGGTCTTGCATTATAACATTGCCTTATTCTGATTTTTGAAGTGGGAGTTTAGATCAAAGGATACGTGTACCCCACATTCTTCAATTTTCTCCCTTTCCTGCAAAATCAAGCCCCCCAGTCGCCGTCTTGGCATCCGGGCCCTTCGTCGCACCAGACATCAATCTTGGCACGAAAATCGCTCCCACAACATCATGAGGCTCCTTCCCCATTGACACACAAGGCAAAATCCCCTATAGTCCGGCTCACAAAAAGGGACTTCTTATCACAAATGGAGAAAGACGGAAGTGGTTTTGTCGTAACTCTTGTTAACGATCGACCCATGGATCGAGGGGTAATATGGCAAGTTACAGCATCGAGCGTAAGCTCAAGGTTATGGCTCGTGCACGTGACCATATCAGGCAGAGGCGCCAAGCGAGTACCTAAAGCGTCTCTATTTGGATACCGTTTCGCCTTCCTCCCAAGCGATACAGTAGTATGCTTATGATTTTTCGGGCGCCGATCACCTGGTCTTTGGTACGGACGATCCCTGGATCGATACTCAGCTTTATGTCGATCTCATCGAAGGGCTCAATATTTCGGACCAAGAAAAATCGCTTGTCTTTTCGGAAAATGCCAACAAACTGTTTGGTATTGGTTTTTAGGACGGCTGAAAAATTTGTCAATTCAATTTCTTTGGACATTCTTTTCTTTCACACCGTTTCTTATGAAAGATATTTTTGGGGTTTTTGATGGAAAGAATAACGAATAAAAGACCCTTCAAAATATTAAGAAATTTGGAGCGGTGCTATGGCTGCAGAACCTGTGAGCTTGCGTGCTCTTTTCATCACAGGGGTTTTTTCTCGCCTGAGCAATCCAGCATCAAAATATCAAGATCCAATCAGACGGGTGTCATTAGGTGGCATTTGGATTCAAGCTGCGATTGCTGCCTGGAAGAAGACCAGCCGTTATGCGTTAAGTATTGCGCTTATGGTGTGCTTCGGATTGGGGAGAAATCATGAGATCATATGATGTGCGAGGCGGACTGGCAGGAAAAATTCTGAGGGTCGATCTGAGTCGAAAAAAAGTATGGACTGAAGATACAGCACCCTACGCCAAAAGATTCTTGGGGGGTAGAGCAATAAATAGTTACATACTGCTCAATGAGATGTTACCCAAGACCAAGTGGTCAGATCCTGAGAACCTGCTCATCTTCGGTGTCGGCTGTCTTGTAGGCACGATGGCGCCGGGAGCATGCCGCGTCTCCATTGACACAAAGAATGTTTACACCGGTGGAAAGGGCTCGGCAAATTCCGGAGGCCATTTCGGGCCCGAGCTCAAGTATGCGGGATTTGATCATGTGGTCATTACAGGAAAGGCGGAAAGGCCCGTTTACCTTTGGGTACATGATGGTGAAGCGCAAATTCGTGACGCAGAATGTGTTTGGGGGAAAACTACCTATGAAACTGAGGAGATTCTTCAGAGACAGTTAAAAGATGACCGAATAGAAGTTGCTGCCATTGGTCCTGCGGGGGAAAACCTGGTTAGGGGCGGTTGCGTGGTCAGTGATTTGGCAAAGGTTGCCGGCGGGTCTGGGGCAGGCTGTGTGATGGGCAGCAAGAACCTCAAGGCATTGGCGGTCCGTGGACATGGACCCATTAGAGTGGTTGACCCCGCTGCGTTCATGAAGGCCGTTGACCATACTTTTGAAAAGATCAATGTTTCTCCCCATACACCTGGATGGCGAAAAGGCATTATCGAAGCCTACTGCTTTCCAGAAAGCCCGCTATGGGACTTGGCAGCTGAAATGATCAGAAATGGGCAGATCGGAAACTGGCCCATGGAAAAAAGAATCAATCTGGCCGGTAAAGATACGGGTGTTCCTAAATACAAGAAAAACGTGACTGCATGCTTCAACTGTCCGATCGGCTGTAACCCATACTTCGAAATTAACGATGTGAAATATGAGGGAACCAAAGGGATCGGATATTGGATCAATTCCGCTTTCTATACAGCCCGCTTCGACGTGGATGACCCGGCGGCCTCTCTGAAATTTCACCTGCTGACCAACCAGCTCGGACTCGATGGGGACACCACGGCCACCGTCCTATCATGGGCCTTTGAATGCTATGAAAAAGGACTGATTACAAAAGACGATACAAATGGGCTGGAACTCGAATGGGGCAGCGGGGAGGCAATGAACCAGATGGTTGAAAATCTCGCCTATCGCAAGGGATTCGGTGATTTTCTGGCGGATGGCGTTTTAGAGGCGGCCCGAAAGTTGGGTAAGGGTTCAGAAGCCTTTGCCATACAGGTGAAGGGACAAGACTCATGCGATCCTTTTAGAATCCAGAAAGGATGGGGATTGGGGTGTTCCACTTCCCCGTGCGGCCCCCGTCACCTAAGGGGCGCTGTCGGGACGATACGGCACTCCGGTCCGAAAGATATTCCGCGTGAGACAACGGCCTACAAAAACCAACCCGAGGCGGTTTTCTGGCAGCTCAAGGCCAAGGAAATAGAAGATATTACCGGTTTGTGCAATTATATGGGGACCTATTCCGGGGCTCGGGCCCTGGAGCCGGCGGACTATGCGCAACTTACGAGTGCTGCAATGGGGATAGAAATCTCTGAAGAGGAATTCATGCATTTGGGACAGAAAACCTATAATCTTGAAAAGGCCTTTAATACGATTCATGCCGGGTTTACCCGGGAAGATGACTATCCACCTCTAAGATATATGGAACAGCCGGTTAACGCAGGCCCTTATGCGGGGCATAAGTGCGATAAGGACAGGTGGGATGAAATGCTGGACAGGTTCTATGAATTACATGGTTGGGACATCAAGTCGGGTTTACAGACACGCAGGTGTTTGAAGGATATGGGATTTGGAGATATTGCAGATAGGTTGGAGAAGATGGGGAAGCTCATTGGCTAATCGATAACCATTCGACCCCTAGCGCGACTTCTAGAAGTGGGACGCCATGTCATAGATTTTCGCAAAGGATGAACCATGGAAAAAATTGTTCGAACAGTATGTTAGGCCTGTCATTCAGAGTGTGGGGTGCTCGTCCATGTTCATGAAGGCAAAGTCACCAAAATAAAGCCCGATCCGAACCATCCCTCGAGCAGGAGGTACATATGTGTCAAAGGCACCAGTTATGCTCACTTCACTTACCATCCCGACCGCCTCAAATATCCCCTGAGACGGGCGGGTGGAAAAGGAGAAGGGAAATGGGAAAGGATCTCCTGGGAATGACAAGAACTACCTCTTTCTTCATAGACTATTTGTTTTACTCTCAGACATGACGAAAAACGGGTACACGCCTGTAGACTTAGACAGGATCCTTTGGCACTTGGGAAAATCAATGTGTGGTGCAAAAAGCAGGTGCGGCGCATGCCTCATCGCAGAGGGGTGCCCTACTGGAAGGCATAGAAAGACCATCTAACATTTTTCTGCACCTGACCGGTGTTCCGCTGGCGCTACACACCGTCAGGTGAGAAAGGCGTTATCTCGCCCTGTGTTATCTGCTATCATTCGGCAAATATCAAGGCCTTGAGATCCTGAGATATCCAAACCATATCGTCAATCATATTATAATTTAAAACGGATTTGCTCCTGGCAAGGTATCTGAAATTTGATTAAATCAAAATCTCCCCTCTTCAGTGACTCGGCCAACTTCTTCTTGCCGGAGGGATTGATTCGTTCTCCAATCAGCGTTGTCGGTCCCGTATCACTTATAACGATTTCTTTCTTCCGGCTCGACACTATAGTTTTCATCTTTAAAAAACCCCTTATTAAAACAGGAAATTCTGTCCTTTAAGAGAGGCGATGGGTCCAAAGAGGACATTCACGGATAGTAATACTAAGTTGCATTCAAATGAATACTGACTATCCATGTAAAGCCTGCAATAC
>CAYRFN010000227.1:0-6149 GCA_964423495.1 uncultured Desulfobacteraceae bacterium | reverse complement strand
ATTTCCTCCCGATTTACGTGGATTCCCAAGGTTTCGGGCTTACCTTGGCACGACCAGCGAGTTGTTAGACATTTTTCTCACCGCTCTTTGGCAATTTTATTTTCCACCTTAGTTTTTCTTCCTTTAGTTCCTTTTCGATATCGAGAAGAAGTTCATCGATTTCCTTTGTAAGCTTCGGCATTTTTTTATCATTTTCATAAAAAATCGTCTGCGTACTTTCTCTGATCTCTTTCAAAATTCGAGTTGCCATCCTAAAAATCTTATTGTTTTTGTAAAGGATCGCTATTTGAATGAATTCGCTTAGACTATTTTTTAAGGCTCTTAACAATTTGTAATTCTTATTTTGGTCCACACAAAAATTATGCGTAAATTCAATCGTTTCTATTGCATCAAGAATATTTCTCTCGTCTGTTTTCCTTAGTGAAACATCGACTGGGCCAACTAAGTAACCGAAGAATTTAGGAAGGGCATTAGCGAGAGCTATTGGTTTATTCACCTGTGAGATGGCGGATAAAACAAAAGCATAAGATAGGTGTTCTATTATCTCTTTCTGCAGGCCTTCTAAGATAGAGATATTCCAAAGTGCATCGAAGTTCCTTTCAAAAATCGATTGCTGAGAATCTCTGGCACTAAGCATTTCATAGATCAATCTCTTAATTTCAAAAACAAAAAGTTGCTTTTCAATCTTTGGGATTGGTTTTGCTCTGGTTGCCGACGGAAAACCATATTTCTTTTTAACAATTTTCTCCCATTCATGTTTATAACGCTTCAACTCCAATTGTGAGTAACTCTTTCCAAGTCCGCGCGTACCTGTGACTTTACTATGACAATCAAGGCACAAAACGGCCAAGTTATTGACATCGTTATTTGAGCTATTACCGTCAATGTGATGGATTTGAACATCCTTGTTCTTCTCATGACAAACGCAGCACATATGTCTGTTCAAAAACAGCACTTCCGATTCTTTTGTCTTTGGTGTCTTAATTCTTATCATCAATGTCTAACATTTACGTATAAGGCAATTTTGCCTGATATCCTGATATTGAACAGATAAACAGGCAAATTTACTTGCTTTCAATATCCAATATAGTATATTCTTTCTGATCATAAAAAACAAGATATAATAGGGATAAAGCTATGTCAGGCAAGATTTTTGATGATATGTAAAAGTAAAAGGGGTCAAATCTACTCTTGGCTCTTGTCTAATATGTCCCTCAATTTTTCAACACGTTTACTAATATTCTTATTCTTTCCCATCTTGCGTTTTACTCTTTCTACAACGCTGCCAACAGTACTATTTTTATCGATCCTAAATGCTTTACCTACACCTTTTAGAGTATCATTTCTAACTTCCCTGTAAAGATCTCTTCTCCTCTCCTACCACGATTCATCACGTGATACCAAGCATCTGGAAATTGTATTCTTAATGGTCTGGACATAGTGGATTTATTCAATAAAATTTGGCAAGAGACAAGAGTAGATTTGACCCCTTTACTTACTTCTCAAAGCTGTTGTTATGCCAGATTCGTATTATTTCAAAATGTAAAAACCTTGTCAGCTTCCATCGACAATTCATAAAGATCATCCATCCAGGCTATAGGGCAAGAGCTTGATCCCTCCAGACCGTGGGATTTCATGCAAACCCCTCAAACATAAAAATCGCCCTCGAATTGGTTGACCTGTTCAATCACATTGAATTGATCATTACCATTTTTTTCATAAAGCACGCCTTTACCGAGCATGAATACGCTGACCTCATCACCCTTCTTGACGGCTACATTGGCCAACCTCATTGCATTGTACATTGTTTCAGCATCATCAGTGGAGATAATAAACATAAGTTTCATACTGTCTCTCCTGAATATCAGTGTTCCATTTGGAGCTTCTTCCGAGCATAACGCAGAAGTCCCGGCAGGTATGAAGCGCAGAAGAACTCCTGTCCGGTGAACTAACAGGGTCTGCCTAAAGTTATATATTTTCCCGTATTAATAAGGATTAAGCTATCTTCTTTGCAAGCAACTCCTGCACAGCAGGAAATAGTTCATTCGGAACTCATATGCAGTGATTACGAATACACGGTCGGGCTAAGGGTCTTGACTTAAAAGTGTAGCTAACCTTGTTAAACTTTATCCTTGCCCCATTCTTTAAGTTCCGCCTCTTGATATTCCTCTTGTTGAATAGTGAGATCCAGGTTAATGACTACACCTGAATGCTTTTTGACCTCGACATCTTCCTTCAATTTTCCATGCCTCTCCCGATCCATCTGGACATCCTCCAATGCCTTTTTCAAGGCAAGCCCAATGGTCTGACTTTTGTCTATCTTTCCGGTTTTAAATTTAGGTGAAATACCATCCTCTGCAATGGGTTCGGTAAAGTGGGCAAGCTGTTTCATCTTTTCCATAGCCTGGTCCATGATCTTCCATCCCATGGCCTCATCTTTTTGGAAGACCCAGGAGGTACGGATATGATGCAATATCTCAGTATATTTACTGTTGACCTCTGCTTGCAATGTATTCAAAAATTCCTTGGGCAATTCACTTTCTACTCCGGGAAGACCCGCTGCTTGTTCAGGGCTTAATTTGTCCAATTTTCTTTGAAACTTCCTGGCATGGATGGCCGATTCCCAGGCCTCTCTTTGAAGGACCCTCTTTATATGGGGATCATTCACCTTTTCCGCTTCCTGGTTGTAATGGGGGATCAGCTTTTCCTCGTATTCAACATACGATCTAAGCATGGTAGCGCGGCTGGTCGGATCATAGGGATATGGAGCAGGCGTGAAGTTCGGCTCTCCTCCCAATTCACCGATGATCATCCCCAACCAGTGCATATGCCACATCTCCTCCCTGGAGATGGAAACCAGGCTTGCACCCAGGGGCGTATCCTCCCCTTCCATGTAACCATGCACGAGATAGCGTATAACGGCTGCATGCTCATCTGTAAGATCTCTATTTAACATATCAATCAATGCTTGCTTTTCCATTCTTAATCTCCCTCTTCACATCCGCCTTGTTATCGTAGCCCCTCTTTTCCCAATACCCCTTATAGGGTTTATCTGATAGTTCAATTCGCGTGACCCATTTTACCCACTTATATCCCAGCTTTGATTCGGCCACTACCTGAAATGGAAACCCCCTCTGCGCATCTAAAACTCTGCCATTAATCATAGCAGCCAGCATAATATCGAGACGCACTACATATTCATAAGACAAAGAGGAAGAATATCCATCAACCGCATAGAAAATAACGGTGCGAACGCCTTTTTTAAGACCGGCCATGGCGAACAGATCAGCCAAACGAACTCCCTCAAAAAGAAGATGTTCTTTCCAACCTTCAACGCAGTGCAAGGTAATTGCTCTTTTCACCATTGGCAAAGAAAGGACCTGCTGATAGGTCAGGGATTGAGGATGTTCCACCAAACCTATTACCTCAAGTCGATAGGTATTTTTGTCTACATTTTGTGACCCTTTTATAGAATTGTCATATGCCCTAAAAAAGGAATCAAGACGTTTTCCCTCATACTCCCTAATCTCGGTCTTCGGATTCCCTCCACTGCCCAACATTAGAAATGTAGTAAATGTAATGGGAATGATAGCAAAAACTCTTTTATTCTTAATGAACATGCTGTTCCTCCTTATCATTAACTTTCAAGGTCTTTTTTCTTCTCATCACAGGCGTTAGGTTGAGAGCGTTCTCGTGCATGCAGTAGTTTAGCAGTAGGTATTCTAATTCTTATGATCAGCATCTGTGTAAAGCCGGCCGCATGATTTCCTCAAGGCTTTTCCTTTGTTTTTCAATCAAGCTTATATCATCGGTTTTATGAACCTTTATCATTTCGCCAAACCGGATAATCACTTTTGAAAAGGGTTTTGGCAAAAAAAATCGATCCCAGCTATTAAAATACCATGCGTTTCTTGCTGTTGCATATACAGGTACAATCATTGCTCCGGCATCCTGGGCCAGAAGAATGGCACCTCTTTTAACAACACCCGCTGGCCCTCTTGGACCATCGACAACATGGGCTGCGAACCTTGTTATCCTTAATCTTTGAATCATTTGCTGTAATGCCTTTTGGCCATCTTTTGAAGAAGATCCCCGAACTGGATGCCAGCCTGCTAAAATAGCTACCCCGGCAATCATCTCCCCATCATTGCTTTTGCTGATCATTAGGCTGGGGTTATAGACGTTATATTTTTGAAAATAGCTGATGAACGAAAAAACCTGTTGATGCCAGGCACACAGTAATATCCTACCGCCTGCGTCAAGATGGTCTAACCATGGTTTTTCATTTTCAACAGTTAAACGTAATGTCCAGGAATATGTCCTGATAAACCGATAAAGGATTTGACTGAATGTTTTCGATGTAAGAAATTTCACCGTTTTTGGATGCATATGTGTCCCTTCCTAAATCTCATAGCAATATCGCCCCATTAGTTGTTCGGATGGCACACCCAACGATTTAGCCACAGCCTTGTTTGCCCATACAATCTTCATCTCCATGTCTTGATAAGTAACGAGTTCCAACATTGAATTGAGCAAAGTCTCTTTTTCCCGTTCACCCTTCTCCATCTCCTCCTTTAACTCCATCAGCCTAAGAGCTTCCTTCTCCAGCTTTTTGAGCCGCTTTTGCAATTCTTCATAGGTTGCTTTTTTAGTCATCAGACAGTCCTCCTACCGACATTATATAAAAAGTCCGATACATTTGGAATATAGGCTTCATTTCGCCGTACTTTCTAATCGTCCTGTGGAACGACGGATTAGAGATTCACTCTTTTTTTTACCCAATCGTTTACAGCCAGACCAGTCCCAAAGGACCAACCTTTAAGTTTATCCTTTGGGATCACCTTATAATCATCCAGCTCTTCATTTAATGTCACTTTACCATCCGCGATGACATGATAAGCCATAATAACTTGATTCATCTCATTAAAAGGATAAATTCCAATAAAACATGTCCTATGAATATTTAAACCTAATTCTTCAAATGTTTCTCTTTTTACGGCCTCTTCTGGTAACTCACCTGACTCTAAAAAGCCAGTGATCACAGAATATATTCTGGCAGGCCATGCCTTATTGTGAGCTAAAATCACACCCTCTGGGGTTTCAACAATTCCGGCAACAATAGGAACCGGGTTATTCCAAAAAACAAATCCGCAGTTACTGTCAGGACAACAAAGACGTTCCTTCTCATCTATTTGTTTTAAAATTAGCTCTTTTTTACACATCGGGCAAAATTTCATTCATAACACCTTTGACTGCATAACGCCGCAAATCAGTCGAAACTATTAAAGGAAACTGCAAAACTTCTCTGACCAGATAAAATCCACCAATAAAGACTATAACCGTTGTCTCTACTGGCCCAAATGATTGTGATGAGAGCAGGATGATAGAAATCACAGCAAAGTACACGAGTACATAGACAAACATTATGTTTGCCACATTCCCCCTGCAAAAAAAAGTATATCGTTCATTAATTTTGATCGTTTATTAATATAACATAATTTTGATAAAAAGGCAACAATCTTATAATAACAAAAGACCTTGAAAATTACTGGATCAAGCGTTCGTCTCTTGCGTATGAAACGCCATTCTATTTACACGGAGTCAACTTAAAATATGCTGGATCATCCTGGTCTTTTGATAAGGAAGTAGAACTATGGCTATTTAGGTGCACACAAAAAAGTAGATACCCACGGGCTCACGCCCGTGGACCTCTGCCTGTTTTGATAGAACTAAGTAAAAACCAAAAATACCTTCAATGAGTCGACAATAGCCTACCAATAGGATAAGATCATTTTTTTTCTACTTCAAAGAATTGTTGGGGAGCCGATAAATTCATATTTAAATGAGAAGTAGTTAATAAGAATGTTCTGGTTAAGGCATTATATTAATATGTCAATAAGGTTTATTTGGTGGCCCTGACTGCGGATATTCCCATCCAAATCCCCATCTGAATGGTGTGGGTATCCACCATACACCTCCAATTCGAACTCCAAAATACATGATAATCCCGATTAATGCATGTCCTTTTTCAGTAACGCATTCTTTTAGACTAATATCTGCTTCTTTTCTTTCTTGGCGAGTTCCTCCCATCCAGTATATTACCTGAATTTTGCACCGGAATCTAAAAAATACTTGAAAAACCACCTGGG
>CAYRFN010000226.1:0-6213 GCA_964423495.1 uncultured Desulfobacteraceae bacterium | reverse complement strand
CCAGGTGGTTTTTCAAGTATTTTTTAGATTCCGGTGCAAAATTCAGGTATTAACTCAAATAAGATTTTTTCAATTTTTTTATATTCAATTTTTTCTTTTTTGCTTCCAAAAAAGAATTTGCAGGCTCCACCTGCCTGACGAACTATTCCAGCTTGCTCAATGAATGCGCCGATATACACACAGCCATCTAATATCTTAACATTAGTCAGCACACTCTTTATCTTTATTGTTGGCATAATGCTTTGCTAATTTTCCGCCAAAATATCCACCTACACCTCCAATTCCCATTATTGCGATTTTCATTGTATTTTACCCTAACGTTGCAAAAGTCGAGGATGCTGCAGATCCAAGGCGCCAAAGGTGAAGCCATAGTATACTATTGCGAACCTTTGGCAACGAAGGAGATGTGGTATCCTCGGCTTTCCCGAAGGGTAAACAACATGCCGTAAAAGGCATTGAACAACCATATCACCAGTAGTGACTTCCTGCAAATTCCTTTAAACCAATATAACTTGTTGGAATTATTCTTTATTTAATATCTAAGGCGTGTTGTTTATGCAACATTAGGGTTTACCCTTCACCTCGCATAAAAGACCAGAAATTAATTTGCTCTTTCCAACATGCTGAGAGGTAGTAAAAGGGAAAGCAAAAGATACTTTATCGTGAGTTCTTCACTGTCCTGTCTAATATTTTGTTATAATCTTTCTCCAAGAAATAAAGAATAATAATATAAAAGAGTAAATTGTCGCCATAAGAAATGATATTGCAGTGCCTGTATAAATTCCGACAACGGGATATAATTTATAAACAGAAAGTGAATATATTATCAATGCCCCTAGTCCCATTGGAAAGTTTTTGATAATTGTATGTACATGCTCTTTACCATAGGAAAAATGAACTATTAGAATTAATGGAAAAAGAGTAATAGGAAATGCCGAAAAAAGGCCTGCCCACTTTTCACCAACCAGTTTTGCGACAAATGTTATTAGGATAACAATAAAAGCTGCAAGACCAGCTCTTGCAAAAAGAATTTTATGGCTGAACGTAATTTTTTTATTAATTTTTATATTTGAAATTTTTCGAAAAAGAAAAATGGAAAACACGATTGAAATCATCGTTAAAACCAGTATTGCTTGTTTTGTAAAATTAAAAAAATGCAGAATATAAGCAACAAAGAGAAACCCTGAAAAAGAAATGATGGATGAATAGAATATGCTAAACCGATTGAACTGCCGAGATATTTTGTAATAAAAATAAACAAACGATTGTGATGCAATTAATCCCAAAAGTGTGTAAAATGCACTATCGGAAGCAAAATTAGGACCTATCTCCAGACCGTAAAAGAACAATACAATCGCCGTACCTAACGGATATCCAGCCAAAATGCCAGATATCTTTGGACTGACATTTTCAGCTATTATGGAAAGCATTACAACTATTGTCATTGCCACGACTATTTTTATTATTAGAATCATCATGAATATTTGGAAGAACATACAACCATATCCAAATATGCTGCAACTCTTCTCTCCTTTGCTGGATGATAGGTTATATTTTAAGTTTTGGATACTCTGCTAATTCTAACAGAATCCCATCTGGGCCATAAAAGTAAATAAGTTTCTTTCTGCTCTTTTCATAAGTTTTGACTGAACTTAAGAACTTAATACCTATCTTTTTTAACTTTTGGACTTCAGCCTCAATGTCATCTACTGCAAATGCAAGATGACGGAAACCTATTTGGTTAGCTTTGCTTATACATGAGTCACATTCAGAAACAGGTTCTATGTATTCAATTAGCTCTATGTTGATGTTGGATCCTGGCAGAGATAAAGCAACGTAGTAAGCTTTTACATTTTCAAGTCCCACTATTGATGAAATCCAGTCGCCCGATAACTCAGATGAGTCCTTTTCCTTAAAACCAAATTGAATAAAAAAATCTTTGGCCTTCTTGAGGTTGCTCACGACAATGTTTATATGATCTAATTTTACCATAAAAGTATTCCTTTAGAATATAACATATCCATTCTCTCAATATTGCTATTATAGCATGTAGTATTTTCCATGTGTAGATATATTATGGACAGCAATATGAAAAATAGTTTTTGATTCTTCTATAATGATTGAGTCAAATCTAAGCTTGAACCTTATTCAATTTCACCAAGATTCAAGATTAGATTTGCCCTCATCACATCTAACAAAAGTCACTGACTAATTTTAATGAAAATTACCCCAATAACAATTACACTAATCGCAGTCAGTTTTAGTGCCGAAATTCGTTCTTTTAATAGCACTATTCCAAGTAGTGAACCTATGACCACAGAAAACTCTCTGATTGCTACAACATATCCGACAGGTCCCATCGTAAAAGCAAAAAGAATCATTAAATATGTACCAATCGATCCAACTCCAATAATAACTGCATGCCAAAAATATTGTTTTGATATTCCTAAAACTGTTTCCTTGTAATTAAATAGCATATATGGAGCCAAAAACAGAGACGAAACAAGAAACATTGACCAAATATAAATAACAGGGTTTATGAATTGTACTGCAATTTTATCAACGATTGAATATGCGGCAATTGAAAAACCAATGAGTATGGATAGTAATAGCGATCTATTATTATATACGCCATTTGTCGCTATAACGCTAAGAGAAATAATACCTACACAAACCAAAATTATACCGGCTGATCCCTGAGATGTGAAACCTTCACTTAGAAGCACCCAAGCAGATATTGCAGTTAAAGCAACACCTGACCCCCGTGCAATAGGATATACAAAGGAGATCTCACCATGTTGATATGCTTTCCCGAGAACGAAAAAATAAATTGCATGGATAAAACCGGTTAAAGCGATATAGAATATATATTGTGTTATTATTCCCTGTGGAAAACCAGCTAAAAGGAAATATAAAACTACGCCAGGAAGCAGGGCAAGGCAGCCAAATAACAGGCCTAACCATAATACAAATAGGTTTCCAGCCACTTTACGTACATATAAGTTCCAAATTGCGTGAAAAGCTGCTGCGGCCAAAATAAGCAGGAAAGTGGCGGTAGTCATCTATCTTTTATTTTGGACCTGTTTGAAATGCTAAGGATTAAATACTACTGAACCTATTATCACCATTTCAATCTATAGTTCGCGGACACCCATTTGTCCAGCCTGAGGACACTTATATTTCGCACGACAATGAAGACATGCTATTTTTGTAAAGATCACGAAGAATCGAAATACAAGCAATCCTATCAAGGCAAGGAATATAATTAGCAAAATAGATAGCCCGCCCAAGCCGAGTGGCCATATCCTATTTATGATCCCAATTCCTCCTAACAAAAAATGCGCAACCGCGGAACCGTTGTAAATCAGATAGTGAAATAATTATTTTCTCTTTTTGATTAATGTACAGTTTAATAGTTGTATTTTGCCAAACATATATTCGAACAGCCACAAAAACCAAAGATATTAAAAGGATCCAGTAGAATATTTCTTTTTGCAGTTTAATCGAACCCCCCAAATACGCCATAGGGATTGAAGATATTAAAAAGGGTAAAATAAGTTTTACCCTGGCATGTTTGTTTCTAATGAAGTTAAAACTTCCAATTGTAGTAACAAATAAGTTAAGTGATAATGAAATCAAGGCTATTGCCAATGGACTTACACCAAAGATAGCCATCAATGCAGTATAGGAAGAGTCGCCACCAAGGCCTACAGAAGAATAAGTGAAAGCTACAATAAAAAATAAAACCGCCATAAAGTATGGCGATGTAATTATTTCCAAAATGCACGCCTCTTTCTAAAATATTTTCAGTTTTTTTTCAGGTTTATACACACTCTAAATATGAAATAAGCCAAGTGTAGACCTGACTCCTTTGAGGATTATACTTTCAGTTCTTTCCACCAGGGGTAGAAGTCAGGCAGGTCTGATGAAACATTCATGGTAAACTTGGGCTTTCGTTTTTCCAGAAAGCTTTTAATACCCTCGTACGAGTCCTTCTGGCGACCCGCCCAGAAAAAACATCGAGAATCGATGAGGTGCACTGACTGCGGATCAGCTTCAGAAAGCCCATGCCACAGAAGGGCCTTACTAAGCGCTACGGATACCGCGGAGGTATTGTCACTGATCTCCCTTGCGATTTCCATGGCCTTGGAAAGAACCTTGTCTGCCGTTACGATGTGATTGAATAAACCTGATTCCGCTTCCTCCGAGGCTTGGAACACTCTCCCTGTATATATAAGCTCGGTGGCCTTTGAAATGCCTACAATTCGCGGAAGGAACCATGAAGAGCAGGCCTCGGGAACAACACCTCGTCTGGTAAAGACGAAACCGATTTTGGCGTCCTCTGCCACGACCCTTATATCCATAGCCAGGGTCATTGTAATGCCGGCCCCTACGGCGTGACCATTTATGGCCGCAATCACGGGTTTACGGCATCTGAAGATGGCGAGCGAAATCTGGCCGGCGCCATCACGGTGCTCGCTGATGGGTATGGTCCGACCTTCTCGGACATTCCAATCAAAGGTCAGCCCCCCTGATGAAAGATCTGCACCCGCACAAAAGGCCTTACCTGTTCCTGTAACCACAACAGCACGTACAGTGTCATCTTGATCGACCTTACTGAAAATCTCAATCAGTTCCTTTCGCATGGTAGGAGTAATGGCGTTCATCTTTTCGGGATGATACAACGTAACTGTTGCGACACCATTGTCAATTTCATATCTTGTCTGGGTTAGATTCATTTAATCACCTCTCTATGATGGTTTAAGCCCTAAATAATGAGGGGATTTTTGGTCATTATATAAATATATCAATCAGTTATCTCGTCCGACTCACATTGGTGCCGCCGCAGGCGCCGCCAACGTTGCCTTAACCGGCAAGCGGGCTTGTACCACTGAACAATGCTAAGGTTTGATATTTATTGGTCCTTAAACTATTGAAACGACTGGTAATAGCTTGTCCGTGTTCAAGGCATGGTTCTACCGTTCTCTTCCTTCTCGAACAATGTCCACTATTTCCCGAGTCGTGATATTCGCTTTAATTGATGGAACATCTAAAGGTGAAGAAGCAATTTTTTCCGGAACCAATGCGAAAGTTCGCCCGTCTTTCCTTCGAATTAAAACTTTGCCTGTATTTTCAGCCTGATCAAGAACTATAGCTAGTTTTTGCCGGGCTTCTGAATATGTATAGACTTGCATTTTAAACCTCCATGGTTTCAACGTTAATTTTTTTAGCAGCTGTCATTAGCCTTCGATCCAATGTCAACAACGGTGCTTTGTGCCTAATAGCACAATCCAAAAAATAGGCATCGTATGCAAACATCTTGGCTTGTTTGGATATTTTTAAGGCATTAACAAAATCTGGCTCAACATACCGAAGAGGAATATTTACGAATATTGCAAGGCCCTTTTGGGCTTCATCAAGTGTCAACCTGTCCTGTTTAAACATTGCCGAGAAGGCATTACCAATTTCCCACGGAATAGAACCAGGCCCTATGAGTGTATTCCCAGTTGTAAATTCAACAATCCTTTTGCGTTCGGCTTCACCAACAATAACTGCAATCAAAGCAGATGTGTCAATTACAATATCCATGCTCACCTCTACAATATGATTTACTGACAATTGTACAACAGTAATATAATTTGTCAAGTATTAAGAGATAGAACGGCGCACCTGACCACCGGGCGCGGTTTTTAGCCCTTCTGGGTCCAGGCGCATGTTGTGTGCCGGGCACGGCACGTATTCTTAAGGGTGAGTTAAGCATAGCAATTTATATTAAGCTTAACAAGTCCCAGATCCAGCCAGATGGAGGCGAAGGATATAGCGGTAAGGCAAACCGGGTGTCGGTGACGGCATTCGGGGAGGAAGCCGCCCCTATTGAGAGGGGGTACCGCAAACGCATGGGGCAACGAACAGGAACCGAGTCAGGCGGGCCTGGTGGGACAAGCCGGCAACACACGGTAAAGTCCTCTATCCATCATAAGCCAGGCAGGTATACTCGGTGCTTGTGTGCGGAAAGATGCGTGTTTACCCCGGGAGATCTGCCATGTCGCCCTGAAGCGTCGCTATCGAGGCTAATTGGCTGAGGGTTCGAGTAATCAACCCTGATCGCATGGCAGAAGTCAGCAGCCTGCGACGAGCTCAGCCGAGACGAGTTTATTGTAGGCGAAGGACGTCTCCATGTGGTGGTATGGCGACTGGAAACGAGCCCCTAGG
>CAYRFN010000225.1:0-6222 GCA_964423495.1 uncultured Desulfobacteraceae bacterium | reverse complement strand
CCATTGCCGCGGTCCGCAAACGGCATCCTGAAATCATGGTGGGCAACGTTGTCGGAGCAGACGTTTTGAACTGCCTTTTCGTCATCGGTGCGGCAGCCACAGCGAAGCCTCTGGCGGTTCCGCCCAATTTTTTCAGTTTTCACTTTCCGGCCATGATTCTCATCCTTTACCCTTTTCGAGCTTTTATTTTCATGAACCGGGAAGGCCTATTCAAAAGATGGCAGGGGAGCTGGCTTATCGGAGTCTACCTGGTCTATCTGATATTGCAGTATGCGTTTAACGTCGGCACTAACACCGGCTGAGACAAAACCCTCAACGCGTTACCGCAAACCCGCAGTCTCTCTAAAGGTGCTTGAGCTCGCGTTTTGGTGCGCGCACAACCAGAATGGGACACTAGATGACCGCAAGAGCTGCTCGACAACGCTGCCCAAAACGAAACGCCTGACACCCGATCGGCCATGGCTGGCGATGAGGATCAGGTCGACATCATTATTTTCCGCATAATCCGCAAGGTGTTTGGCAACCTCACCTTCAAGAACATCATAGCACGCTGTCGTGGCAGCGACAGTAAAGCCCTCCGCTATCTTTTGCAAATACGTTTCCGCCTCCTTTTTCCGCTTCGCTACCAGTTGCTCGAGGTTCTCTTCGCGAAAACTGGACTCGCCCCTGCCGGGGACGCTGGCCGGTAATCCACTGTGCCCCACCACGCGAACAAAAACGACTTTGGGCACTCTACAGGCGCTGGTCAAGGTCTCCAGGTGTGGAATCACACACTCGGCCAATTCTGGGCCATCCAAAGCGACCATGATCTTTTGGTACATTTTGTTTGCCTCCTTGATCAGGAGTAAATATAGCACAGGATTTGGAGAACGTCGAGATTCTATTCCTTCGGGTTGCAATTCAGACACTGGAAGCAGCGGTGGGAAGTGGGGAGGTAAAGGAGATAAGATGGTGAGGCCTTAGCTGAAGTTCATGCTTTCAAAAAAATAATTATGTAATATCAATCGGTTAGCCGCTTTAAAAACGCCATTTTGACACTACAGATTTGAATCACCTACCATATCGCTTTTACTACTTTCCCCGGTTGGTAAGACAAATCCAATGCATCATAGATGCAAAAAACAGGATTCATCCCCTTTGGTTCATCCCTTCAATCATTTTTCTCCTCCTACCAGGCCTTCATGACCATGTACAATGCATTTTCGAAAAATTGAACTCAACCCTTGCCGATAAACTATTTATTGTTTATGTCTTCTGGATTCTTTGTTATGGTTACCCACAAAACGACTTCAAGCAAATACAACCATCTTATTAAGGGGGTGACACTATGGGAATTCGGCTTATAAGAATATCCGTGATCTATCTTTTTATTGGCACCGTACTCGGAATGTATATGTCGATAACCGAAAATTTTGACCTCAGTTCAGTGCATACCCATATATTATTGATGGGCTGGACAACCATGACATTGGCCGGGTTTATTTATTATATGTTTCCAAAGGCGGCGCAAAGCGTCCTGTGTAAAATTCAATTTATTCTTTATAATATCGGCCTGCCCATCATGATGATCGGTTTAACGCTTAATTTGAGCGGCTTGGGATTTATTGTAGTGGTTTCTATCGGCGCAACCATTACATCCATTGCGATCCTGTTTTTCACTATCAACATCTTAACCGGGCTAAGAAATGTCCCTGATTTCAAAAACCATCAGGAATAATATTGCAAGATTCAGGTATTAAGTAACATGATCATAAAAGATAAAATATTGGTTATCGGCGCAACAAGTTATGTGGGTGGCCGACTTGTTCCCAGGCTGCTTTCCGACGGGTACAATGTCAAGGCGGTTGCGCGTTCCATAGATAAACTCAAAGGCAGACCATGGGCTTCAGATCCGAACGTGGAACTGGCCCGGGCGGATGTTCAGGATCAGGAGTCCATTTCAAAGGCGATGAAAGGTTGCTCCATGGCCTTTTACCTCGTTCATTCCATGAATCCGGAACATAAAGACTTTGTCAGCAGCGATAAGAGGGCTGCAAGTATCTTTAAACGAACTGCCGAGGGATCCGGTCTTAAAAGGATAATCTATCTGGGCGGTTTGGGAGGTGACAAGCCGGATGCAAGTGTTCACCTGAAAAGCAGGGAGGAAGTCGGCAGGATTTTACAATCCGGCCGGGTGCCAGCCACTCTCTTTCGGTCGGCCCATATATTGGGATCGGGCAGCGCCTCATTTGAGATATTAAGGTATATGGCCGAAAGGCTCCCTGTGATGATTGTTCCCCGGGAGATTATTAACACCCGAATACAGCCCATTTGCATCAGAAATGTATTGAATTATCTGCAGTTCTGCATTCAAAAAGACGAGACCATCGGGAAAACCTTTGATATCGGTGGCCCGGACATCATTAACTACAGGCAGTTGTTTGAGATCTATGCAGAGGAGATGGGGCTGAAAAGTCCCTTCTTTCTCAATCCTCCGCTTCGTACGAATAAACTCGGGAAAAAATGGGGCATCTTCATTGTTCAGCTCGTGTTACCCGTACCGCCCAGCATCTCCAAACCCTTATTGGAAGGCAGTTCCATTGAGGTCATTGCCAAAGATACGGGTATCCGGGAGATCATTCCTCAGGATTTAATGACCTGCAAGGAGGCGATCAGAAGGGCCGTACAAAAAGACTCCCAAAAAATCGTTGAAACGAAATGGACCGATGCCGGTGAACTGAAGCCTCCTGAATGGATGCAAAAGGGCGATGCCCAATATGCAGGAGGAACTCTTTTAAGGGGAGGATTTAAGATCCGGCTGGATGCGAGGCCCGAAGATATATGGCCCATCATCAGTCAGGTCGGGGGAAAGAACGGCTGGTATTACGGTGATTTTCTCTGGCAGGTGAGAGGCTGGATGGACAGCATTGCCGGTGGGGTGGGATTGAGGCGTGGACGCAGACACCCCGAGAACCTTTTGGTGGGCGATGCGCTGGATTTCTGGCGAGTCCTGGGGGTTGATCCTCCCCATCACTTGATACTGCTTGCAGAGATGAAGCTTCCCGGTGAGGCTATCATGGATTTTGAGATCCTCAACATAAAGAAAGCTATTGAACTCAGGCTGGGTACCCGGTTCAGGCCCAGGGGACTATATGGCATACTCTACTGGTATACCCTCCTCCCCTTTCATGATCTGCTATTCGGGGGCATGTTAAGGCAGATCGCTCATCGTGTGGATCGGAAAATAATAGACGGTCCCCGGATCTTCAAACCCGGGCCCATCTCATAATCCAAGAGATTGGATGAACCATGAAAGGCGGGAATCCGCAGGATTAATTTTATAAACGCCACCACATCATCATTGGTCAATTCATAAAAGGCTCCCGAAGCCGAATAGAATGTTGTCCCATGATGATACATCTTCCATACCTAGGCTGCATCAATACATCTTATCAAGGTCGATCTCAAAACAGGGATGACCGATTTTGAGATAGGATCGGGTGTTTTGAATGGTCTGTTCTATATTCAATTGGGTGGCCTGGGGAGTGAATCCGGCCACATGGGGGGAAAGGACCACATTGGGTAGTTCGTGAAACGGATACTGGGATGGATACCCTGAAGCCGTTTCCCGCTCAGGATAGGTGTACCATACATCAATGCCTGCCCCTTTTAACACCCCGTTTTTAAGGGATTCATAGAATCCTCTCTCATCAATAACGCCCCCGCGTCCCAGATTAATTAAAACCTTACCGTGTAAGCCGGAGAGGATTTCTGCATCCAATAATCCTCGTGTTTCTTCAGTAAGCGGCAGGGTCGTAAAAATCAGTTTGCTCTTGTATAAGGCCTCTTTTAGATCGAGTGTTATTTCATCAAAATATTCGGGATTTTGATTAACCGGTCTTTTCTTAAACCCGATAATATGGCACCCAAAAACCTTTAAGAATTTGGCAATCCATTTCCTGATCTCACCGGTGCCGATGATGGCACAGGATTTTCCGTATATAGATTTTTCAGCCCTTTGTTCCCCCACATGCCATGCCATTTGGCGTTTTTTAAATCCAGATGATAATCGATAATTCTGCCATACAGGGTCAAGGCCATGGCCATACCCCGCTCCGCCACATAACGCGCATTACCATGGATATTCGAAACCCGAATTCCCCTTTCTTTTAAATAGTGCATGGGCAGTGTATTGGGGCCTGTAAAGCTGACAAAGATGATCTTTAATTGACCGGCCCGTCGGATGTCTTCCTGTGGAATCCGCCCTCCCCCGATAAATACCTGCGCCGATTCAAGATCTTCATCTGTTTTCTGTTCATGGAAAATATATTCCATGTCAGGAAATTCCTTTGAGAGTTCATTGAGCTTATCTTTCCATGCAGGGGATGGATCCATGTATAGGATACACTTCATGTGTTTTTTCCTGTTTTGTAAAAATTTTTATCCCACAATCTTTTCCGAACAAACCATTGCCTATTTTATTGCAAATGGATCTTCACGATCTCGGATCGGGAGCCGGAACGCATGGGCGGTCCCCATGTGCCTGTGCCGCTCGTGGTATAGATCTGAAATCGTCCATCCTGATGCAGGCCATAATCATATCTATTGTATATGAGACGGGTCAAAAACCCGAAAGGGAAGAGTTGGCCCTTATGGGTATGGCCGGAGAGTTGTAGATCAATGCCCATTTCTTTGGCCAGGAGCATACGTGTGTCCGGGAACCAATACGTCTTCACCTGCTGGCTTCCCCTGTCCGTGTTATGTTCCTCGATGCTGGTGGGCGTGTGATACATCAGGATGCTCGGTTTCTTCGCGTCATAGGCCCCGGATTCCTTCAACAATTCCCTGGTAACATTTTTTCGATCGTGTTCCGGAAAGCTGATGCCGATAATCTGAAGTCCATCAACTTCAACGATTTGGTTATCCAGGATCGTCATATGGGTTTGACGAATAATGGACAATGCCTTTTCAAGCCCCAAATACCCCTCATGATTCCCCGTGATAAAGAATATTCCTCTAGTTGACTTCAAGCTGTTGAGAGGCTCAATAAAGGAGTGGAGATCCCCTCCCATGCCGTCAAAAAGGTCCCCCGTGATCAGAATCAGATCCGGGTTCATTTGGTTCACGGTCGCAGTGACCCGCCTCATAAATCTTGTTCCATTTATGGCGCCGAGATGCACGTCGGAAAGCTGGATAATGGTCTTGTTCCTCCAGCTATCCGGAAGATCCTGGAGGTGAACAGGAACGGTTGTCACCACCGGAAACCGGGCACGCCACATACCGTGGAGGGAAAAAACCGCGGCCAATATAAAAACAGCCATACCCACCACCCGCATATTGGGAACCGCATTGATTCCTTTGCCCACACCCAAAATGATCCAAAGCAGGACGGAACCCATCAGGAGATAAAGGAACAGCCCCAGCCAGATGCACGAAATCAGGTAAAAAAGTGTGGTAACAATATTTACATGGACCCGAAGCAGGATAGCGGCAGGGAAAAAACTCAGGGCCAGGCAGATAATGGTCCAAAGGATGGTTCTTCGGATACCCGGATCTGAGACTGCCATAAATCGTATGAAGGATGTGTACAACAGGTAATGTGCACCGAACAACAAACCCAGAAACACGGCCATAAATACAATAAATTTAATAATTGTCATCATGGTTAAACGGTTCTCCTTAAGCTCAGCCTTTTGTCTCTACAAACCAATCGATCAATTGCCTGGCAATACTTAAAACCCGGCCAGAACACTATAAAATTTTAATGGCATCCGTTGTGAACTGGCCAATAAAATTTGATTATCTTTAAGTACGGCAACGATGACCGCCGGAGAGAGACGGGGATAATTCACTAGCCCACAATCCGGACAGTACTTGGCGCGTTCATCGGTTTTATCTTCAGTAGGTTGTCCGCATTTTCCGCAATAAACATGACTCCGGCGCCATAAGACCAACTGGCTCGCCAGGCCTGCAATTAAAGTGACTTCATCTTGGAGGCGTCCAAAAAGTGAACGAATTTTGTGGAAAACATAGGGTGCAGGGATAGAGTCCGATGTTGCGATTTCCGCCGCATAACATGGTTGTCCATTCAAAGAGCCGATATATTGTTGTTGCATCGGAACCAAACCGAGAATTTCCAAATACGATTTATGTGGTAAATTTTCATATCCGTCTTGGCTTTTCATTATTTGAGTCGAGTAGACCAGTTTCTTCCGATGCTGCAGGTTGAGGTTTGTTTTCTCC
>CAYRFN010000224.1:0-6226 GCA_964423495.1 uncultured Desulfobacteraceae bacterium | reverse complement strand
ACTTTAAGTCCGCCTGTAAAGCTCACTTTACCCTCTAATTACGCTTATTTTGGGCTAGAGACCAGGGACTTAATGCAGAGCACCTTTTGAGGGATGCTAATAAAAGGTTTTTTGAACGCTTCAAAAAGAAGGGCAAGGAAATTGAAATATCTGAAATTCAAATTGAAAAGCCACCAATGAATAAAACAAATAAGGTCGGCCAAAAGGCAAGTGAACAGGAAGGATAATGACAATTTGGCTAAAAAGAAGAAAAAGAGAAGGCTCCGCAGGGTCTTAGGGTGGGGCTTGAAATTATTTCTTATCCTTTTGGCACTTAGTGCGTTTCAGGTGTTTATTTTGAGGTTTATTAATCCACCTTTTACGACCATGATCGCACTGAACTGGGTCCAAAGAAAAGATACCCACAGGCTTGATACCCTTCGAATTTTGTGGAGGCCACTTAAAGAGATTTCACCGCATCTCAGAAAGGCGGTTCTGGCAGCCGAAGATCAACGATTTTTGTTACATCATGGATTCGATTTTACGGAAATGAATCAGGCGATTAAAGACATGGTCTTTAGAAAAAGCTACAGAGGGGCAAGTACTATTACCATGCAGGCGGCCAGGACGGTCTTTCTTTGGCCAGAACGGAGCTGGTTGAGAAAAGCGGCAGAGTCATATTATACCGTTATAATTGAACTGTTTTGGGGCAAGAAGAGGATCTTGGAAATTTATCTCAATACGGTAGATTGGGGTACGGGTATCATAGGGGCTGAAGCAGCCTCAAGGAGATATTTTAATATCTCGTGCTCACATATCTCTCGTTCACAGGCCTCTCTTCTCACAGCCATACTTCCAAGCCCGCATAGATGGTCACCAACAAATCCCAATGAACAAGTATTAAGAAGGCAGAAGAGAATCTTAAAAGATATGGGGGAAATGCCTCTGCTTTCATGATCATTAAACTAATAGAAATTATGCCAGGTCTTAAATCAGGAGCGAAGTCTTAAAGGAGATACTGTTATTCAAATGATCAGGTTCATATTCTTGAATGCTTTTATTGCAGTATATACGATCATTTTCTGCCTCTGGGGCTTCCTACTTTCGATTTTTAGCAAAGACGGCAAGATATTACATTTTTATGCTGCTGTCCCATGGGCCAAGGTGATTCTCTGGGTTTGCGGCATCAAAGTCAGAGCAAAGGGGCAGGAAAATGTAGATCCCAGAGCGCCTCGCATCTATATGACCAATCACCAGAGTTATTTCGATATCTTTGCATTGCTTTCCAATATTCCTGTCGATTTCAAGTTTATCATGAAGCAAGAACTTATGAGGATCCCAATCCTTGGTTTTGCTATGAGGAAAGCTGGCTATATCGGAATAGAAAGGGATGATCCAAGAAAGGCCATCCAAAGTTTGAACGAGGCAGCAGAGAAGGTAAAGGGTGGAGTATCTTTGGTAATTTTCCCTGAGGGGACGCGAAGTATCGACGGAAGGCTTCAGTCATTCAAAAGGGGTGGTTTCAAACTAGCTTGTAAGTCAGGGTGTGACATCGTCCCGGTAGCCATCAAAGACAGTTATCGTATAGTTACTAAAGGCAGCCTGAAAATCAATAAAGGCTCTTTTGATATACAAATAGGCAAACCCATTTCGGTCAAAGGTTATAAGAAGGGAAATATCAATCAATTGATGGATCGTGTGAGAGAGGCCATGCTGAACTATATGGAAGAAACCGGTTCCAAAATAATTGACAATAGAGAACAGACGCCGGACAACTGACATCCTTTGGAGAGAGCCTGTATATGACTGAATTTTTGAGGCGGAAGCGAGGCATCCCTTTAGATATAGGCCAAAGAATTGGAAGGGCATTTAAGTTTTATCTAATATTTTTTTTCTTGATTGCAGGTCCGTTTCTTTTTATGCCCAAAAAAGTTTATTCCTATATTATGCCAGCCGAGCAGCTCCTTGGTCTGATGACAGCCAATTTTTCCAAATTCAAGACCCTGCTCATAAGACAATCAACTCATTTGATGAACCTCCAGAATGAAGGGGAAGTGATAGCCATGGAGGAAAAGATATGGCTGAATTCCTCAGGGTTTTACCATTTAGAGTTGATGGGCCAGCCCGAAGGTCAAAAAATAATAGGGGATGATATTGCTGCTGATCGAGCGAGCATTGATATGACCTTTCGCAGGATTTTAATGTCCAATGATTGCAAGACAATCATGGCGCTTTTATCCGAAATAGGCGTAAAAATTGAAACCGTCGCCTTCACCCGGCTTGACGGGGCCATTGCATATCGAGTAGGTGATAAAAGTCCTGAAAGCCCAAATCTTATAGTTGAAAAAGAGAGATTTCTTCCTCTTCTCCTCAGTTATGGACTGCTTGATGAATCAGGGGAAAAAAGAGTGACTGTTCGGTTTGATGATTACAGAAAAACGGCTGAGGGATGGTATCCTTATAAGATCGTTTATTTTGGCGGGAAAAATATCGAAGAGCATTATTTTGTCATTGATTTGCAGGCAAATGTCCCCAATGTTTTTCCAATTTCGAGAATCGGCAGAGAAGGTCCCAATCAGACTCAGGAACTTAAAAGAAGACAAGACAGTCCAGAAGACGAACGTCTTAGAGAGGTAATCAAGGCATTGGAGGAGAAATATCGTTAGCGGGGATTTAGCAGTTGAATAATAGTATACAGACTTGTTTGAGAATAGCTGTCTCCCTTCCCGTGAGAGGGACTTTTTTCTATAGAGTCCCAAAAAATCTCGCACCAAAGGCCCACGTGGGATGTCGGGTGATGGTACCTTTTAGAAATCGAAAGATAACCGGTTATATACTGGAAAAAATAGCCCAAGATGATCAACAGGATTTAAAAAAAATATCCGATGTCCTTGACCCGGAACCGGTTTTTCAAAGGCAATTGATACCCTTTTTCGAATGGATGGCCGATTATTATATCCAGCCCATTGGCCAGGTCATACAGTCGGCCCTGCCAGGTGGGCTGAATATGAATCCTTATAAGACAGCATACTTGACAGGAAAAGGATTAAACATTTTTAACAGCCTGCCCTTTAATTCTGAAGAGAGAAAGATCCTTTCCTGGATCAAAGATCAGCCAGAAAAGAGAATTCCCTGGCCCTTCCAAAAGATCTATAGGCTCCAAAAAAAGGGATGGATAATCGTTGAGGACCGAATAAAAAAAGGACGGGCAGGTCCTCTTAAGCGTACGTTCATAAGACCAAAGAAGGGTATTGACCTTCAGTCACTTGTTTTTGAGAAGGCCAAGTTAAAGGCGAAAAACGAAGCTCAATTTCTGGAGACAGTATTTGGCTTAGAAGCCACGCTATTAAGTAACCTTACGACTAAATTCACCAATGGGTCTTATCTTGTTAAAAAATGGATCGGAAAAGGCATATTGGAAAGTTTTACAGGGGTCGTTTTCAGAAATCCGACCGGAAAAATTATGTTTCCCTCTCCTGTACCAGTTAAACTTTATGAACAGCAAAGAAGGGCCTTTAATTATATCCAGGCATGCCTCAATAAAAGGGCCTTTTCTTCTTGTTTACTCTACGGCGTGACCGGCAGTGGAAAAACAGAAGTATACTACCAAGCAGCGGAACATGCAATTCGGACAGGCAGACAGGTCATATTAATGGTTCCAGAAATAGCTCTTGCAGTATACATGGAGGCTATTTTCAGGTCGCGCCTTGGAAATAAGATCGCCATTTATCACAGTGGGCTCAGCCAGGGACAGAGGTATGATCAGTGGATGAGGATGGTTAGGGGAGAAGTGGATATGGTAATTGGCGCCCGTTCTGCCTTGTTCGCGCCTTTACCAAGATTGGGCCTGATCATTGTGGATGAAGAACATGATTCAGCCTATAAGCAGGAAAACAACCCACGATACCAGGCCCGAGACACAGCCGTCGTGAGGGCGAAGATAGAGAAGGCTTTAGTGATCCTCGGATCCGGTACTCCATCGGTCCAGTCTTTTCAAAATAGCATCAATGGAAGATATCATCTGCTTTTAATGCCGGATAGGATAGAGAAGAGACTGCTACCAGATGTGGAAATCGTAGATATGAAGACCCTCAAGGATACCCAACATAAGAATGAGATGATCAGCCCAAGGCTAAAAGAGGAGCTTGACAAAAATCTTATCGCAGGAAACCAGACCATCCTATTTTTGAATCGGAGAGGTTTTCATAGTTTATATCTATGCAGATCCTGTGGGCAGTCCATTCGTTGCCCTAATTGCGATGTTGCGCTTACCTATCACCTGAAGGAAGATAAACTAATATGTCATTATTGTGGGTTTTATTCTGAGACACAAAAAAAATGCCCCTCATGCGGACGGGAGGATTTGAGAACATACGGTTTCGGGACCGAAAAACTCGAACATGAGCTCAAAGAATTTTTCTCGGAGGCACGAATTGCCAGAATGGATACTGACATTACCAGAAAAAAAGGGCAGGCCTTTCAAATTCTTAAAAGGTTTAGCGACCATGAAATAGACATTCTTGTTGGCACACAAATGATCACAAAAGGGTATGATTTTCCAATGGTTACATTAGTTGGAGTCATTGCCGCCGACATTTCGCTTGGGTTTCCCGATTTCAGGGCTGGAGAGCGAACATTTCAGATCCTTTCACAGGTCGCCGGGAGAGCAGGGCGTGGAAGCCAAAAAGGCAAGGTGATTATCCAGACATTTAATCCTGATCACTATGCGATTAGCACTGCCACGGCACATGACTACCAGTTATTTTTCGAGAAAGAAAAAGAACTGAGAGAACAACTGGGATACCCGCCCTTTTCCCGCTTGACCTGTTTGAGGCTTGATGGGAATAACAAGAGAAAAACGGCAAAAGCAGCTCATGATCTGAGCCTTAAGATTAGGACTATTCTGTCCAAATGGCCCAAAAGGGGGAAGGAGATTCAGGTTCTGGGACCAGCAGAGGCCTCTATTTCAAGAATAAAAAGAAAATATCGATGGCAAATCCTGGTCAAAAGCAAAAGCGCTTCACTCCAACAACATTTATTGAATGAAATCGAAAGGCTTTCTAAAAAAACTCTGCGATCAAGTGGTGTTAATCTTATTTTGGATGTAGACCCATATCAGATGATTTGATTATTACGGCCGACAGATAGCCTACAACTTTGCTGTGGTCACCAGTGATATCACCTGAATTGGCATAGTTAAGGATTACGGCACGATCGGCCTTCATTGCTTTGGATGCTAAAAGGACAGTGATTACCGGTCCACCTCCGCAGGCCTCACACTTTCCCAACATTAGGTCTTTGGAAAGTCCTCTAGGATCGAATCTTCGCACATTACTGATAAATTGATGGTCCAAGGAATTTGCTTTATTATAGGTATGGTAATGGGAAAGGTCACTGCTGGCAAGGAGCAGGGTATCTTTTTCATCCTTTAGGACATCCACGAGTGTGTTTGCCAGACTGGAACAGGACTCAAAGTCCTGCTGGCCCATGATGATGGGTACAATTTTGAAATTTTTGAGAACTGTCTGAAGGAAAGGTAACTGGATTTCCAGGGAGTGTTCCAAGGCATGGGCCTTTCTAAGCCACCTTATGTTAGATCCTTTTTTCAGGATCTTCCTGCCCATTTCCTGGTCAACTGTTACTATGCCAAGAGGAGTTTCGTACCCAGCTTGGAGATTTATTGATATGCCTCTGAAACCCATTCTATGGCTCGGACCTATAAGGATAATCTGCTTGAATGGCTTTTTGTAAAGAAGATTGTATGCGTGGGCTGCAACATGCCCAGAATACCGGTACCCAGCATGCGGCACAATAATGGCTTTCGGTTCTCCATCCAAAAAGGGCATTTCAACCCTTGATAATAACCCTTGGATGGTGTTGGCCAGTTCATCCTGCGACCGAGGATACCATGTGCCAGCCAGGATAGAGTGACGGAGGTCATCTTTATCTATTCCTGATGCTTGATGGGGCAGCAATAAAGTAAAAAAAATAAAGCAGACTAAAATTAGGGATCTGAAAAAATGTTTATTCATTATCAGTCACTTAAATTTTTTGTATTATATGTCAGTACGATAGGAAATAGAAGCCTTTTTTGTTATATTGTTACTGATTAGCTCTTTAAAAATAGTACATACATGGCCGTGGGGATCTCTTTTAAAAAAGTCGCAGTTTAGCCATGGCAGAACATGGGGCTCTCTTTTCAAAAACGAGACGTCAACTGCAAGGCCGAAGGGACATCACTTCGCTA
>CAYRFN010000223.1:0-6286 GCA_964423495.1 uncultured Desulfobacteraceae bacterium | reverse complement strand
ATATGTTGCTTTGGAAAGAAGGAGCCTTTCTTCGATTTCAAAAGATCAATAGAGGCTCATTGACAAGAACCTGCTTTACAAATCGGTGGAATTCCCGTTATTCGTGGAACGTTATTAACGATGGAATTATTCTGCAGGTTCCATTCCGCCGGCGTTTGACCGGATTGGTGAGTTGACTATAATGACACAACATCAAACAGATTCCTTGGGGGATACCTATTATGCTTTATGAAGACCAACCGTCCGTAGTTTTCGGTCAGAAAGGACTTCTGATTTCTGCGGGAATTGCTGCTATTCTGTCGGTTGCGCTCATACCTGGCCAGATCATCCTTTGGATGATAGAGCCACCACCGCAAACTGCGTTGGAGTTTATCGAGCTCTTGATCCAACGGCCCGTAATGGGCTTGATTCGCCTTGATCTTCCGATTGTCGTAAATTACGGCATCGTGCTCATCATCTACATCGCGCTCTTCGCCGTACTTTTTCGCAAGCAGCCTGTATTTTGTATGATCGGCCTTGTGGTCGGGGCCACTGCAATGGCGGCGTTTTTTCCAACGAATACCTCGGTCGAGATGCTTCACTTAAGTAGACTTTACGAAGTTGCAAACGCTGCTGAACGGATAGGACTAGTCGCGGCGGCAGATGCACAATTAGCTGTGATGAAAGGTACCGGTTATACGGTTTTCTACCTTATGAGTGGCATAGCGCTCATCGCCTTTTCCGTTGCAATGCTCAAGACTGATGTGTTCTCACGACTTTCTTCATGGGCTGGTGTCGTTGGAGGTATTGCTATGCTTGTACCGTCGAACTTCGGCCAGTTCGGTCTGATCATGAGTCTGGTTTCGCTCATCCCTTGGGCGTTGTTTGGTGTTCTAGTCGGAATCCGCTTAATACGCATCTCGGGCAAAGCTGGCGCGGTATCGCTGTGAAGCAATTGAAGCCTCAGAGACATACGTGGCCGTGGATTTTGTACCATAAAGCAACATAACATTTCGGTCGAGCAGACCGCTCGACGTGAAAGCAAGTGATGGATCATGACTGCCAAAGCAGATACAGTCAAACGGGGCTGGCGGCTGCTCACCTCAGGCGTTCTACTAACACAACCAACATATATAGGAGGAAGATGATGAAGATTCGCAACATCAATGGGACCTCTGACACGCAATGTTCTTGTGGCTCTTGGCTTGCTCACTGGGAGAACTTCAGTGGCCAAACGAAACCATCCTACTGCCCTGCCGTTGGTTGCATGAAAAGGGACTTGGTTGGTGCACACGTCCAAAAGGGCGGTGGGAGTACAGATCAGAAGTGGTACATCTACCCGCTTTGCAGCGACCACAACAAACACATGGGAGAACTGGAGGTGTCTGATACCTATAAGCTTGTGTCGGCCAACAAGAAGGAGACGTGTGAAAGATAACTTGGCAGGACCAGTCGGTCCAGTTGGCGCTGTACTCCGCCGCTCGTTCCTCGCTCTGAGTCACAGCGCAGCTGACCGTTTCGTTAGGCGCCAGAAGGTACACTCAAAATGGAAGATAGAAATCCTGACTCACCGTGGAATCCAGCATCTTCCCCCGATATTGCTCCCAAAGAGTTCGAAAAGCAGGTCGTTGAGTGGCTTCGGGACTCAGGGTCGATTTTAGAGGATTTCAATGTCCAACATCTTAAGCATCTAGAAGGTCCTTCTGGCGATTACGAATTTGATGCTGTGGCAAGATTCACAATCCTTAGCGGTGCGAAGGTAATTGTAGTTGTCGAATGTAAACGATACAGCAAGCCAGTGGAGCGAGATCACATGCTCACTCTCTGGGCTAAGAAGGAAGATGTCAACGCACATAAAGCCATGATGTTTGCCACTTGCGGGTTCCAATCCGGGGCTCTCAAGTACGCAATATCTAAAGGCATTGCTACGGTTACTTTTGTAGAAGGAAGCTTCCTATACGAGACTAGAGCTATGGGAGTTTTGCCAGAGCCACCGACTTGGGCAGAAATGCCTCGATATGCTGGAATCATGTTGAAAAGAGAAGACAACCCGATTCAAGGCAGCACCATTAACGAAGAGCATCTTGACGCCCTAAAAGACTGGCTTAATAGTTAATATGGGGGAAGCCGCTTAACCTTGCTATTTCAGCCGACAGCTAGAAGCTGGGGCTGAAGCGGGTCGTTATAGAGCAATAGATAAGGCCTCTAAGGAATTAAAAATGCGTAGGCGTATTTTAACAGTTTTTTTGGCATCTCCAGGAGACCTGCAAGTTGAGAGGGAAATTGTTCGATCATGTGTTGAACGAGTGAATAAAATCCTTGCAAGAAGAGTTGGATGGCAAATTGAATTACTTGGATGGGAGGATACATTACCTGGTTACTCTCGACCTCAAGCTTTAATAAATAAAGATGTGGATTCATGTGATCTATTTTTGGGAGTTTTATGGCGACGGTGGGGACAACATACAGGAAAATATAGCTCAGGCTTTGAAGAAGAATTCACTCGTGCTCGTGATAGGCGTGCTATAGAAGGAAAACCAGAGATATGGTTGTTTTTCAAAAACGTTGATGAAGAAAGTAGGAAAGACCCTGGAGATCAATTAAAGAGAGTCCTGAAATTTAAAGATGAACAAGTCCAACTTAAAGAGCTTTTTTTCAAAGAATTCGATGACTCTGAAAAATGGGGGGAGCTTATTAACGATGATTTAATTGCCTATGTTCTTGAACTCGCAATGGTAGAAACGCCTTTAGAGTCCCAAGAACAATCTAAAATTTTATCAACCCATCAAAGAGTAATCGATATTACCGAACCAGTAAAAAATAAAGAAAAGGTGGTTTATCCATCCGAGATTATTAGTTTATTCGATCGAGTTAATCAAAATTTAAAATCACTGACGCAAGTAAAATTTAATATTTGGGATGGAACAAGACTGTACCTTCAGACAAGTGCTTGGTTTTCAAAAACACATTTGGGAGAAGTATTCGGAAATCATGAAATAAATTTGGTATACTTAAAAAGGAAAGATTGGGAAATATCTGAATCCGAAAGAGAGTTTCTAATCCGCACCTTCATTAGTGATTATTATGATCATCGCCCTGGATGGTATTGGTTGAATGACAGAAATGAAAGAGATATTGATCTTGTCCTAGAACGGTTGTCAAACGATGATTTAAATTCAGATGTACGTCAGGGAGCAACAAAACTTTTAGCAGATACAGGATACAAAGTTAATAGGAATACACTTGAGAAGGGTTTATCGGACAATAAGGAGCAAGTGATTTTAAACACAATTCAACTTGTTAGAAACACTAAAAATCCAGATCATCTTGATTTGCTTGATCCACTAATTAAACATGATAACAGCCGCATTCGAGAGTCGGCATTATCAACCAAAATTGAAATTTTGTATCTCAATCAGCCTGATAAAGCCTTTTTATATTTAATCGAATCTGGGGCAGTTATTCCATCGCTAATTAAAAATACAATGTATAAGCTCGATCTCCGGGTTGAAACAAAATTATTGTTTGAAGCCATAGAGAAGGCAGCAACATCAGTACGAAGGTTTAGTGCAGAGTATCTACGAAAATCAAAGAAACTTTCAAACGATATTTGCTACAAGTTACTTAAGGACCCTGATGCAGCGGTGAGGAAAGAAGGGCTTTTAGGGCTTATAGAACTGGGTGAAGAATTTGATATGGGAATGGTGAGAAAGCTATTTCCTGAGCCAAAGGAATCTAGAGAAACTCTATTAGGATATGGGCTTGGTGTTCCTGAAGTAAGAGCCGACGATTTTATTCCAATTCTATTGAAGAAGCGCGATCCGCAGGAACTTCTATCCCAAATTGATTTTTACGATGTAAACGCCGACGAGGCTTATCAGGTTCTTGTATCAGAACATTTCCATATATTGAAGAAAAGAATTAGGTCTGACTTAGACTCTGAGTTTGAGTCATTAAGGTTAGAATCTGAGGTTAAGCTTAAGAAAAAATATGGTGAGGCTGCAGAGTCCATAATAAAAAAACTCAGTCCTGAAATAATAGATTTCATAAAATCTAAATATATTTCCGCGGCTCTTGATGGGCTTGCCAAATATGGTAAACAAGAAGATGTCAAATATGCGCGGAAATATCTAGGCTCAATAAGACATAATGTAGCAGACTATGGCGCAATTAAAATTTTGGCTAAATTTGGAGATGCATCCGATGTCCAAAGCCTTGTCCAAGCGGCATCAAAAACATACGGAGATATAAGACAAGATGCTTTGGAGACTGCCTTCAACTTGTCGGAAGACAAAGATTCTTTGTTGGAACAATTGGTACATAGTGATAATATAGCCATTGCAAATTTAGCAATCCATATTCTATCAGGGTATGACTCACCAAAAAAACTTGAACTGGCTAAAAGTCTCCTAAATTCCAAAGCAGAAAGCCAACGACTGGGAGGCTTAGCAATATTACTTTCTCAATCTGATATAGAAACACTGGAAAATATTTTAGACAATTATCTTAAGCAGGAAACATATTATTACAACGTAGTAACATGGTTCGACAGATGTCTATATGCTATAGGTCGATATCAGGAATTTTACCGTAAAAAATTAGCTCATATGCTTGAAACAGTATAATTATTATCTGCTTATAACATAGGTATGAATTCGAACTAACAAATATACATGTGCTTAATTGGTAGCTGGTTATACCTGCTGTTAGGCAGCCGCAGATGCGTGGTTAGGAGGAGAGCGAAATGAGAGGGATAGTACATCTCGTTCAAATGACGGAAGATGAATTCAAGGTGCACATAAAGCATTGCACTGTCAGGTACGCTTAGGAGAATATGAAGGCTGGCTACTGGTCACCTGATGAAGCGCTAAAGAAGTCTCGCGAGGCGCGCGAGAAGCTGTTGCCTGAGGGTACGGCAACTGAGGGCCATCACTTCTACAGCATCGAAGAGGTGGAGCACGGTCAGAAGGTAGGGATACTCTGGCTAGCGGTAAGGTGTGGAACGGCAAGGCCCTCGGGCGTTGTCTATGACCTGTTCATCGACGAACACTTTCGTCGCAGGGGGTATGCCACGCAGGCGATGCGAGCGTTGGAAGGTAAGGCTAGAGAGCTTGTGTTGAAGGCGATAGCCTTACATGTGTTCACCCACAACACGGCAGCCATAGGGTTATACGAGAATATTGGCTATGAGGTAAAGAGCATGAATATGGTCAAGGAGCTGTTTTTTGGAGGTAGGGGCTGAAGGAGACTGCCTAACGCAGAGCTCACCTGTCCACCGTAGCAGCACGAAGCCCCAAATCGATCGCCCTGGGATGCGACGGTGGGTCTAGTACAGCGAATTGTTATCTGCCGGAAATATATCATGAGCGTTGCTCGGTTGATTGTAATATTTGTTGTCCTTTTCATGGGTGGTGGTATCATTATTACTTTGGCTTCTTAAAATAGGGGAAAGTTGCCAAAATATCAATTTTGGTTTTATTAGTAATATCATTAGCATATTTGTTATTATAATCACTTGAATCAATAAAATCATTGATTTTAAGGTTATGGTACTCTGATAACCATTTATATTTCTCAAGGACTTCTATATTATCCTGATTTTGCCTTACTGCCTTTATAATTTCCTTTTTATGGTTCTGTAATTCAACAATCTGCTCAAACCCTTCTTCGTGAAGCATATTTAAATAATCAACAAAGAAATACCCATCTGGCGCTTGAATTAAAAACGAACGCTTTTGAAACTGAATATAACTGGGAAAATAATAGTTACCATCAAGAATAGACCTAGTAATAAGGCTTTTGTCAACAATTATCCTTGGATATAGAGCATTATTTTGTAATTTATAGGCTTTAACTAATCCACGGCTAAAAATCATATGGTCATTCTCAAAATGATTACCTTCCGATAATGCGCCTCTTATAAAAATACCATCAAGTGATAAATATAATTGAATAAAGCTTAGTTCATATAGAATATACATCATGTTTTCCGGTGTTGATTCACATGATACACATATACAGTCAGAAAACAGTTTGGTTGAAAAAGATTTACCATAAGTATCACGCAAAACAGATATAACATGATTTATATTGCCATCAATCTTAATGATAGACTTCAAAGATTTTGATTTGTTTTGTAGAATTAATTTCTTGAAGCCAAGAATATCTATAAAAGCAACCAATCTTTTCGAATAATCAGAATTGTTCAAAGCTGTTTTCATAGCATTCAATTTTCAGACGCCGCTTCCTTAATTTAGTCAGTCAATATTTCAACCAATCCAGCGTATAATGATGTAGAGGAAGATAA
>CAYRFN010000222.1:0-6289 GCA_964423495.1 uncultured Desulfobacteraceae bacterium | reverse complement strand
CCTATACCCTTTTCGAGAAAGATAGTTTTGCCTGTAACCTTATGGCCGAATATCGTAAGAGTAATTATGAAAAGGCAGAAGGGAGTTCTGCTGATGACACTCTAAATGAGTTCTTTGGAAGACTGGCCTTTGAATTTTAAGGTTTTTCAACACAAAACCTTGACAGAAATATGATCTGGAGGAATGCAAAATGGCAAAATTAAGTGAGCTGGAACCTGGAACAAAAGGAGAAATTGTAAAGGTTGAAGGCAGGGACGCTATCCACAGAAGACTTCTGGACATGGGTGTTGTGCGGGGAACAAAGTTCGAAGTTGAGAAAAAAGCACCCTTTGGAGACCCAATAGAAATCAAAATCATGGGATATCATTTGTCTCTTCGCAAATATGAAGCAGAGACCATCACTGTTGCATAAGCATAAGGAGGAATAAAATGGCCAAACATTTGACGATTGCCCTCACAGGTAATCCCAATTCAGGGAAGACAACTATCTTTAACAACCTGACCGGCGCCAGGCAGCATGTTGGAAACTGGCCAGGTGTCACAGTAGAAAAGAAAGAAGGCACCTGTAAATACAATGGCTATGAGATCAAAGTGATTGATCTTCCCGGGACCTATAGCCTAACTGCTTACTCTATTGAGGAAGTGGTAGCCAGGGATTTTGTCATCAAAGAAAAACCAGATGTGGTGGTAGATATCGTAGATGCATCGAACCTCCAGAGGAATCTCTACCTTACTACCCAGTTCAAAGAGCTGGGTGCCAAGGTGATAATTGCCCTCAACATGAGCGACCTGGCTAAAAAAAATGGAGTTAATATCGACGTTCAAAAAATGTCTCAACTACTGGGTTCCCCAGTCATTCCCACAGTAGGCAATAAGAATCAAGGAACGAAGGAACTTCTGGAGGCTGCTATTAAAACAGCGGAAGACAAAATAGGCTTAGATGAACACCCAATAACATATGGGAAGGAAATTGATCCAGAGATTGAAAAGATCCAAAAAATCATTTCAAAGGATCCAAATCTTACGAGCCAATACAGCCCCAGTTGGCTGGCCATCAAACTGATGGAAGACGACAGTGAGGTTATCAAGGTAGTTGAAGCATCTTCTGCTTGGCAAGAAATCCAATCAGCGGTGAGTAAAAGTCAGAACTACATCCTTGATCACATAGGCGATGACGCTATAACTCTCATTGCTGATCAACGGTATGGATTTATCGCGGGTCTCACAGCAGAAACGGTGCAAAGGCCTGAATTGGAGAGATTATCGATTTCAGACAAAATCGATAAAGTGATCACCAACAGGATCTTAGGCCTGCCCATCTTTTTGCTCTTCATGTACGCACTTCTCAAATTTACCTTTTCGGGTTCAGAATTTATGGTTGGGTGGTTTGAAAGCTTCTTTGAATGGTTGGGCGGTGCAGCGGCAACATTGATACCTGAGGGAATATTCCAGTCATTTATCGTCGACGGTATTATCGGCGGTGTTGGAGGAGTCCTGGGTTTCTTCCCTCTGGTTCTATTCTTGTTCCTGGGTATTGCAATCATTGAGGACAGTGGCTACATGGCACGAGGAGCCTTTGTCATGGACAAAATCATGCATGCTTTTGGGCTGCATGGAAAATCATTTTTACCGCTCCTAATCGGTATGGGATGTACTGTTCCGGCCCTTATGGCCTCAAGGACCCTTGAGAGTCGAAAAGACAGGCTCATCACCATGCTGGTCAACGGGTTTATTATCTGCGGGGCTAAGGTTCCTATCTATGCCCTTTTTATAGGAGCCTTCTTCTTCAAATCAGGGGCGACGGTTTTCTTCCTGTTTTACGTAATCGGAATCACCTTTGCGGTCTTCATGGCCAAGCTGTTCAGAGTTTTTCTGCTTCCGGGGGAAGCCGCTCCCTTTGTCATGGAGCTGCCTCCCTATCGTGTTCCCACGATTAAAGGTGTGTTGATCCACATGTGGGAGAGGGGTTGGATGTATCTCAGGAAAGCGGGAACCGTTATTCTCCTTGTATCAATCATTATCTGGTTCGGCTTTACCTTTCCCCAAGAGCCAAAATATTTAAAAGACTATAATGCCGTGGCTTCTGAGCAGATGGAAAAGAGTTACGCGGGGAAGGTTGGACATGCCATTGAACCATTCTTTAAGCCCCTGGGATTTGACTGGAGAAGCAGTATTGCACTCCTCGCCGGGTTTGCAGCCAAAGAAGTGGTTGTAACGACCTATGGAACCCTCTACAGTCTGGGCAAAACAGATCCAGAAAAAGCAGAGCCTTTAAGGGAAGCAATTCAAAAGGACCCCTCCTGGACACCACTTAAGGCCCTTTCTTTTATGATCTTTTGCCTTATCTATGTACCATGCTTTGTTGCCACGGTTGTTTTTCATAAGGAAGCAGGATCCTGGAAATGGACAGGATTCATGGTTCTTTATACAACTGTTCTGGCCTGGGTTGTCTCTTTTGTTATTTATCAAGGAGGAATGCTATTGGGTCTTGGCTAAAACTCCCCACCATTCCGGGCGGTTTATCCCGGCATAATTGCATAAAATCCCTTGCATCAAATGGAAAAAAAGGAGATACCTAAAATCAGAAAAAGAAATCGAAAAAGGCAAAATTCGGAGGCTATAAAGCATTACACCTTCTGGAAAGATCGCACTTTCCAAAGGCAAGACTAAAGTCAAAGAACTTTTTGGAAAGTTGTTTGAAAATTAAAACAAATAATGAAAGCACAAACCAGGAAAACAATTTTGCAGTATGTAACACATGTACAATAAAGCTTGTAGAAATCTGCTATAATAAAGTTTGCCATCTTCAATAGCCCTTAAATTTTCTTTTTCTGTTTCTTCTCCATTACACAACGGATACCCTCTCCAGACCTGGCTGACATTAAGCATTTGTTGTCTGAAATACATTTAGCCCTGCGGAGATCACCAGATTTCCAGCGCTTTATCAGATTTGGCTCACATATTAAAGGCCGACTCATGGATATATAATCGGCATATCCTTTCCCAATAAGCTGTTCGGCCAGCTGGAATGATCTGATCCCTCCCACCAGGATCAAAGGCATGTCTATCTTCTCTTTAAAGGCTTTTGCAGCATCCTTAAAGTAGGCCTCATCTTCCTCAGATTTTATATTATTTCTAGACGGGATGAGCTTGCCTGAAATAAAGGTGCCGCCACTCAACTCGATGCCATCTATTCCCCCTTCCTGCAAAATGGCCCCAACAATCAGTGAGTCCTCTAAGGTGAGTCCGTCTTTCAGGAAATCCTGGGAGTTCATCTTAACCAGAATGGGAAATTCGGGTCCCACATTGGTCTTTACTCTCTCCAGCACCTCCAGAAGGATTCTGGCTCGATTTTCCACACTTCCTCCATAAACATCCTTTCGCCTATTGAAAAAGGGAGATAGAAACTGACTCAGAAGATATCCGTGGGCCGCGTGTATCTGCACCCCATCAAAGTCTGCTTCTTTGGACCGGTAGGCGGCCCTGCCAAATGCCTCAACGATATCCCGAATCTCTTCCACTGCCATCTCTCTGTGCGGAGTCTTTCCTAATCCATCTAAATGTGAGGCGGCAATAGGCGTCTGCCCTTTTAAATCGTGTTTTGCAAAAAAACCCGTATAGTAGTCTCGAATAGTTTATTCATTTCTGCTACCTTTTGAGAGCTTTTTTTAATATATTTCTTTAGAAGAATCAATTGGGTAAAATTCAGAAAAAAAGGGCTATAAAATCTTTTCTTTGATTCCGAAAAGACCTCATAACCCTTATTAAATAACACTCACAGATTATTGAAAAGAGCTTAAATTATTTCACCACGTTCAATCACGATTCAGATAAAATCGGAAGGCTCTGATCCGGTGTTTTTAAAGCCATGATGTCCGTTATCCAGGAGTAGACCAACATCCCAATACTCAAGGGTGAGAATTTGTTTCTCAACATCCACATATTCCGGTTAGGTCGTACCTAAAATATCCGTCATTTTTTAGAATCATTTCTTAAACTTTTTCCTGCTATACCCCGCAAGTCCTATTAGGCCAGTACCAAGCAAAAGCATCGTGGCGGGTTCCGGCACAGGGGCTGTACCACTGCCATTAACAATATCGTTTCCGCATGACATGGTAAAATAAGAGGTAAACTCAGTTTGTGGGTCAAGAAAGGCAAAAAGATCAACGAATACGGCATTATGAAATCCACCAGTTACGCCACCACCCATCTCACTATCAGATAGACCTGAGTAATAAGTAAAACTATTTCCACTCGACATCAGCGTTCCTCCGTTACTATAACGCCATGGTAGTCCTGTTACAGGACCTGGACCTCCTGAAGTTGGTTCATATGACAATTTCGTAAATCCAATTACAAATATTTAATACTAAAGTATGTAATACTAAAGTATTGATAGTTGAAGGGATTACACTCTATCAAACTGAAAGACTCTTCAATGTATTTGACGGCAAGGCATTAACAGAAAATCTATGATCCTCTTCAGTCAATATAATGAATAACTCTATTAAATGATTATAATTTTGTATTGATAAGCCATTAGAGCCTAGATCTGACAGAAAAAAACACGGTGCACGATGAAATGAGTTATGGTATACTTTAATGCAATGGCAAAACAGATTTAGAAAAATAATGTAAAATAAGACCTTTAACAAGAACTAACAAGGAGAATTAATGCGATGACCAAGACAGAACAGAATCTTTTGGATGCATTTGCCGGGGAATCCCAGGCCAACCGAAAATACCTGGCCTTTGCCAAGCAGGCAGATAAAGAAGGTCACAGCCAAGTCGCAAAACTTTTCAGAGCCGCCGCGGAGGCCGAGACGGTTCATGCACACTCTCATTTAAGAACACTCGGCAGCATTAAAAGCACAGAGGAAAATTTGAAAGAGGCTGTTGCAGGTGAGACTCATGAATTTAAGGACATGTATCCTGCCATGATAGAATCAGCTATAGAAGAGGGCAATAGAGCTGCAGAAAGGTCTTTCACTTATGCCAATAAGGTCGAAAAAATTCATGCAGATCTCTACCAAAAGGCCTTAGACAACCTGGGTACACCCGATGATGTGGACTGTTACTACGTTTGCTCGGTGTGTGGATACACCTGCGAAAATGAAACTCCTAATGCATGTCCGGTCTGTGGTGCAAAATCAAAGGCGTTTAAGAAGATTGAATAAAACTGATTGCAGCCAGGTAAGAGAGGAAATGGAGGAGAAAAAAATGAATGATAGTCCAAGAGGAGCTTTTATCCAGAGAGACAAAAAGACCTATGCTGTTGTTCCCAAAACACCAATGGGTTTAGTAACTCCTGATATCCTGGATAGCATAGCCAAAGTTTCACGTAAATATGAAATTCCGGTCATCAAAATTACATCGGCCCAGCGGATGGCATTAGTAGGAATAAAACCAGAACTTGTTGAACAAGTGTGGCAGGATCTTGGCTTGGATGTGGGATCTGCTGTGGAGCTTTGTGTGCATTATGTACAGGCCTGCCCGGGCAACTTGCTATGCAAGTTTGGTGTTCAGGACTCCCTTGGACTTGCAGGCAAATTAGAGAAGGTTTTAGTGGATATGGTGCTGCCTGCAAAGGCTAAGATAGGTATATCAGGCTGTCCCATGAATTGCGGTGAAGGCTATGTGCGTGACCTCGGTGCCTTTGGCAAGAAATCAGGATGGACTGTGATTTTCGGTGGCAATTCAGGTGGTCATCCCCGTATCGGTGATGTGATCGCCGAAAGCTTAACTGAAGGAGAGGTGGTTGACCTGGCCAAAAGGTGCTTCGAGTATTATGGCACTAACGCCAAGAAAAGAGAAAGATCTGCTCGTTTTATTGAAAGAATTGGTATAGAGGAATTCAAAAAGGCAGTCCGATAATGGAAGCAAGACAAAAAGGAGGGCTTGAACGATGGATTTAAAAGGCAGTAATTGTCGTGTGGCGTTGTAGAAACTGCGGTTATCTTCACAAAGGGAAAGAGGCTCCAGAGGTTTGCCCCGCTTGTGCACATCCCCAGGCTCATTTTGAGTTGTTGGGTGAAAACTATTAGTAAAGATCAGGTAATCGATTGAATAATCAGGTGGTGAATTGGTCGAGTCCATCGAAGGCCCCCTATGCTTTAACCATGGATCTGTTACAGAAAGGCAGGACATGGGGCTCTCTTTTCAAAAACGAGACGTCAACTGCAAGGCCGAAGAGACATCACTGCGCTACGGCGGGCGGAGGGTTAAGTCAGTATTTTGCCTTTATGGTGGCTATGGCATCAACCTCAGTAAGTTGCCGCCCGCCTTTAAA
>CAYRFN010000221.1:0-6298 GCA_964423495.1 uncultured Desulfobacteraceae bacterium | reverse complement strand
GTTGACGTCTCGTTTTTGAAAAGAGAACCCCATGTCCTGCCATGGCTAAACTGCGGATTTCTTAAAAGAGAGTCCCATGCCTTTCCTATCAGACATAGGTTTTTAGATCCATAATTATTGAACTTCCATTTAGGAAATCAAGATAACAAACTGGCCAGGTACAAACTGAATGTAAACACTTTTGAATGTTGGTAATTTTTTATTAAAACACAGGCAGTTACGACAAGCATATCTTAATAACTTTTAGTTTTCTACAATTTTGTAGCAAATAGAAAGCAAAAGTACACAATTGTACTGTCCAAATACGATAGGCCAGGATCTGCAATTTATTTTTGATGAAAACGATAACATGGGGCCACCTTAAAAAGCATTGACAACGAGGCTGTAGCCTTAATACCATCACTTGGCAACAGACCCTAAAGATGTAGCTTCAGAGAGAGGAGGCGAGTAATATGAAGAAGATCGAGGCAATTATTAAACCTTTTAAGTTGGAAGATGTAAAAGAGGCGATCCTAAAGATAGGGATCAGCGGCATAACCATTACTGAAGTCAAAGGTTTTGGGAGGCAAAGGGGGCACAAAGAGATCTACCGGGGCGCAGAGTATGTGGTAGATTTTGTTCCTAAGATAAAAATCGAGGTTGTGGTTGCCTCTGACAAGGTTCCCCAGCTGATTGAGGCAATCAAAGAGCATTCCTATACTGGAAAGATTGGGGATGGAAAAATTTTTGTTATCCCCACAGAAAAAGCTGTTCGCATCCGCACTGGAGAAGAAGACAGAGACGCCATATGAGGCATTGCACTTAGGGTTTGATACATCGTCCACCGGAAATAACAGTGAGTTTGTCAGAGAGATTTATTAGGTATTTGGGACATTGAAATTTATGATAGCAGCTTTTTTTCAATCAACTCCCGAACTTTTTTAGGATGGGCCCTACCTTTGGTTTTTTTCATCACCTGTCCAATGAGAAAGCTGATGGGTTTTTTCTTCCCTTTTTCTATTTGAGAGTAAGCATCAGGATTTTCTGATATAACCTCATCTAATATTCCTCTCAGGATATCGCCATTTTGGATTGGTTTTAGTCCCTTTTCTTCAATAATGGCTTCAGGGTCGGCACCTGTCTTAAACATTTCTTTTAATACGACTCTGCCAATACTATCCGTAAGGTCACCTTTGGTGATAATATTAATAAGCGAAGAAAAATTAGTTGGGGAAATTGGGCATTTTCCTATATTGATAGAGGCTTCATTCAGTAGCTCGAAAAGGTTTTTGGTTATCCAATTGCTCAATTTCTTCCTGTCGTCACAAAAGGAGGCACAACTCTCAAAAAAGTCGGATATATTTCTATTCTTGGTTAAGATAAGTGCGTCATTTTTGGGTATATCATACTCCTGAACGATACGATTCACCTTTTGATCAGGAAGTTCAGGCATCCTGGTTTTAATCTTCTGGAGAAATTCCTGGTCAATTTCAACCTCAACCAGATCAGGGTCTGGAAAATACCTGTAATCCGGCGCCTCTTCTTTACTTCGCATGAGTATTGTTATTCTCTTTTGTTCATCGAAAAGCCTAGTCTCTTGAGATACCTCTCCACCCGATTGAAGGATTTCCGATTGCCTTTTGATCTCATATTCTATTGCCTCAATAACGTATTTAAAAGAGGCCATATTTTTTATCTCTGCACGATTGCCGAAATCTAAGGAGCCCTTGGGGCGAATGGATACATTAACGTCGCAACGAAATTGGCCTTTCTCCAGCATGCAATCACTAATTTCTATATATTTAAGGGTTTGTCTCAGTTTTTCAAGATAGGTACGGGCTTCCTGCACCGAGCGTAAAGGATTTCGCTCATGATCGGCAACTATCTCAAGGAGAGGAACACTCGACCTGTTATAATCCACAAGACTGTATTCCGAATCTTCAAAAGTGTTAGACGAATGAACCAACTTACCTGCATCTTCTTCAAGATGGATACGTTTGATACCAACCATATAAGGCTGACCGCTATTCCCTGTGATTTCTAAATATCCATCCTCACAAAAAGGGCGCTCGTATTGGGAGATCTGATATCCTTTGGGCAGGTCAGGATAAAAATAATTTTTGCGGGCAAATTGAGAGTTCCTATTTATATTACAGTTCAGGGCCAAACCTGCACGAATAGCGAATTCCACTGCCTTTTTGTTTAACACAGGAAGTGCTCCCGGCTGGCCCGTGCAGACAGGGCAGATATGACTGTTTGGATGGGCGTCATACTTGACACGACAATCACAGAAAAGTTTTGTCTTGGTTTTCAGTTCTACATGTGTTTCAAAACAGATAATGATCTCGTAGTCCATTTATGTCATTCCTGCAATCATTTCATAAGCATGCCCCACCCGAAGCACCATTTCCTCATCAAACGGTTTCCCTATGATTTGAAGCCCGACCGGCAATTCATCCACTGTTCCGCAGTTAATGCTCATCCCGGGTAATCCAGACAGATTTAGGGAAACAGTATAGATGTCCACAAGGTACATCTGGAGGGGATCAGCCATCTTTTCTCCTAATTTAAAAGGGAGGCAAGGCGATACGGGTGTGAATATACAATCAACTTTCTCAAATGCCCTGTTGAAATCTTCTTTAATAAGAGCTCTTGCTTTCTGAGCCTTCAAGTAATAGGCATCATAATAACCCGCAGATAGGACATAGGTACCTAACATGATCCTTCTTTTCACTTCCCTCCCAAATCCTTCACTTCTCGTCTCTTCATACATTTCCACTAAATCCGAGATATTATCACTCGATCTGAAACCATATTTTACACCGTCGTACCTGGCCAGATTGCTGCTCGCTTCGGCAGTAGCTATGAGATAGTAGGAACTGATGGCATACCTTGCATGTGGAAGCGAAATATCAATAATTTCAGATCCATTTTCCTTTAACAGTGTGATGGCCTTTTCAATCTGCTTTTTTACCTTAACATCCAGTCCTTCTATGAAATACTCCCTTGGTAGTCCTATCCTGATTCCTTTAATCCCTTTTTTTAATGATTTTTGAAAGTTTTGCCTCTTGATATCAGCAGACGTGGTGTCCAATCTGTCATGCCCGCATATTGTACTCAATATCATGGCACAATCTTCAACGGTTCGAGCAACGGCACCTACCTGATCCAGCGATGAGGCATAGGAAATCAATCCGTATCGGGAGACCCTACCATATGTCGGTTTTATTCCGGCCACACCGCAATATGCCGAGGGAAGACGGATAGAACCTCCGGTATCCGAACCTATAGCAAAAATAGTTTCCCCTGCAGCCACGGCAGCGGCAGAACCACCGCTGGATCCTCCTGGCACGTATTCGGTATTGATCGGGTTGCGGGTTAGACCAAAGGCGCTGTTTTCTGTTGAAGAGCCCATAGCGAATTCATCCATGTTGGTTTTTCCTATGAGTACGGCACCGTTTTCCAAAACTCTTTTAACTACAGTGGCATTATATGGGGGGATATAATTGTTCAGGATCCTTGAACCACATGTAGTCTTTATTCCTTGGGTACATAAGATGTCTTTAATAGCAACGGGTATACCGTTCAGCAGGGGAGTATTTTTTTCTTTTCGGGACCTTTCATCTGCACGATCTGCGTGTTCCAAGGCCTGTTCAGGCGTAAAGGTGATAAAGGCATTAATGACTTTCTCCTTCTGATCAATTCTATTTAATACCGACTCGGTGACTTCCCGTGAGCTGACCTCTCGTTTCCTTAGCATTCTGGCAAGTTCACAAGCACTTAGATCGCACAATTCCATAGGTTTAACCTTATAAAATTTTCGGGACCTTAAAATAGTCCTTTTCCTTCATGGGAGCGTTTGATAACAGGGATTCCGTCTTTTTTGATTTTCCCGGTTTATCCTCGCGCCAGACATTCTTTAATTCCAACACATGGCTCATAGGACTTACAGCTTCTGTATTTAGCTCTTGCAATCTCTCAAAGTGACTTAATACTGCATTTAGATCCTTTTGGTATAAATGAACTTCGGAATCTTCAAGCATCAATCGGGCAAGTTTTGCAACATGCCTGACCTCCTTCTCAGTTATACTTTCAGAAACCTTAAAGACACGACCAGTCATATCTGCACGATATGATTCCAAAGATTTTGTGGGCCTCTTTACACCAGACCCAGTAGCCAGCCCAAGTTCATCAAGCTGGGATTCATCCGCCGAAGAGGGTGCCTCCGTTAATGGACAGAAGGCACGGCGGTTCTTAGGAAAGGCAATTACTTCCCGGATAGAGGATGACTTCAAAATCATGGCGATAACCCGATCGATACCCAGGGCAATACCGCCATGGGGAGGCGCGCCATATTCCAGTGCCTTAAGGAAAAAACCGAACTTGGAATACAGCTCTTCCCGATCCATTCTGAGGGCCTGAAAAATTTTTTTCTGGATCTCCATATTATTAATACGGATACTCCCGCCACCTAATTCCTCGCCATTTATGACCAGATCATAGGACATGGACTTGAGGGAAAGCATTTCATCTTTATCAGTTGGGTCAAAATCAGTTCGGTCCGGCATGGTAAAAGGATGGTGTTGGGAGCTCAATGCCTCATCCTTGAGTTCAAAGAGAGGAAAGCCGGTTACCCACAGGGGACAGTGGAGATCATCTGTGATTAATTTCAGCCTGTCAGCCACATGAAGTCGCAGGCTGCAAAGGACACTATTGAGCAGTTCAGAGGAAATATCAGCAATTATCATAAGAACATCCCCATCCTGGGCTCTGAAACGTTCAATAAGCCTCTCCTGTTCAGTCCGGCTAAAAAATTGGACGATATTAGACTCCAACTTTCCTTCAATAACTTTCATCCAGGTCAGACCTTTGGCCCCGAAAGAGGGCACTATCTTCATGGCATATTCATTTTGGAGCACGTTTTTGCTCAACGTCTCAGCCTGTCCCTTGACGCAGAATCCTTTGACCTTTCCACCATTTTTAATTATCTGCCTAAAAATAGCATATCCTGTATCCTCGACAATGTCCGTGATATCTTCGAAGGCCATGTCAAAACGAAGATCTGGCCGATCTGTTCCATAGCGCTCCATAGCGGTTTCATAAGTCATGCGGGGAAACGGCCTCGTGAGGTTGATATCCCCAATCTCAAATACGCTGACTATCAGTTCCTCCATAACCTCATAGATAAATTCCTCATCAATAAATGAGGCCTCAAGATCAAGCTGGGTAAACTCAGGCTGACGGTTGGGACGAAGGTCTTCATCTCTGAAACACCTAACTATCTGGAAATAGCGGTCCATACCACTCATCATGAGGAGCTGTTTAAACAGCTGTGGTGACTGAGGCAGGGCATAGAATTTACCCTGATGTATGCGGCTGGGCACCAGATAGTCCCTGGCGCCCTCCGGGGTGCTCCTGGTCAGGAATGGCGTTTCCACCTCAATGAAATTTAGCTGATCCAGGTATTCTCTTATTAACTTAATAATTTGATATCTCTTGATAAAAAGGTCTTGCACAGAGGGACGGCGAAGATCAAGATATCTATATCGTAGGCGAAGTTCTTCATCGACGTTTTCTGGATTTGATTTGATCTCTTCCCCAAAAACCATGGCCTTTTCAGAGATCTGGAATGGAAGATATTTTGATTTGGAGAGTATTAATAAATCTGTGGCAAAGACCTCAATATCTCCTGTTTCCAAATTAGGATTTTGTGTGCCAATTTCTCTGAGCGCTACCTTTCCCCTCACCTCTATTATATATTCTTGGTTTAAAAAACCGGCCTTCTTATAACTCTCCTCGCTCATCTGGGGATCAAAAACCACTTGGACTATGCCGCGAATGTCCCGGAGGTGAATGAATAAAACGTTTCCATGATCCCGAATGGCATCCACCCAACCCATAAGTAGAACATTTTTGCCCACGTGGGACGTAGTCAGCTCACCACAATAAATTCTATCTCTCCACTTCATTAATAATTACCTAATACCTAACTCAATCTTAATCTTCTTCCCGATCATATTTTTATTCTCTTATCGCTTAGATCAATGATGAATGCAATACCTGGGCCAGAGGTGTGTATGAATAACTCTGTCAAACATCAAAATATAGCCGCCTCCGTCTATCTGCACAAATGTAGTGCGCCAATAAAATATTGGTAATGTTCAAAAGTGTTTGCATTCAGTTTATACTTAAAAGGTTTATGTGCCTTTCGATTTCTTTAAGAAGGGCACGGAATTCTCTTTTAAGAAATCCGCAGTTTAGCCATGGCAGGACATGGGGTTCTCTTTTCAAAAACGAGACGTCAACTGCAAGGCCAAAG
>CAYRFN010000220.1:0-6321 GCA_964423495.1 uncultured Desulfobacteraceae bacterium | reverse complement strand
TATTTAGCTATGGATAGGGAGGTGCCCACACTTTAACCGTGATGCCCTTTATATGATTATCAAACCTTCGGTTGACTTATGTGCGAAAGAGGGGAAATTCGTGCATAGCGTGCTTTGCCCAAAATCTCAAAGCCTTCTCATCTTGTGCTATCTGCTATCTTTTGGCAAATATTAAGATTTCTAAATCCTGAGGTATCCAAACCATATCGGCAACGAGGACTTAATTTCCATGGTGTGTGCACTGCATGCACTTTGACTGGCAGTGTTTCAAGCAGGCAGGTTCCTTACCCTCCTGATACCTGTTTATGCTGGGTTCGCCAGAGATCTATGGGAAACGATTGATTCTCTCAATCCAGAATAATCCTTGCATCGATGGCAAATAACTCGGAATCAAAGCCTTTGACAGGATTTAAATCAATTTCTCTTATCTGTGGAAAATCCGAGACGAGCATACTGAGCCTCAAAAGGAAATCGGTTAAAAGCTCAACGGACATGCCCCTCTCCCCGCGGATGCCTTTAAGCATTGGATAGCCATTGATTCCCCTGACCATATTCTGGCACTCTTCCACGGCCAGAGGCGCGAGGGAGAATCGGACATCTTTGAAGACTTCCGTGTAGATGCCGCCCAGACCAAATATGATCAAATGACCAAAGAGACCCTCCCGGCTGGCCCCCAAAATTACTTCATGGCCTTCCACCATTTGCTGCACCATCACGCCTTTAGCATCCCTGATCTTTAGAAGATCATGCCAGGCAACACCGACATCATCGGGGCCGCTTATCCCTGTACGAACGCCGTTCACATCGCTTTTGTGGAGGGGACCGATCACTTTCATGACCAGGGGGAACCCGATCTCTTCGCAGGCGGACATCAAGGCTTCTTTTTCAAAAACTTCAATCTGCGAGGGCAGTTTAAACCCCGCCGCCATCAAGATCTCTTTCACGATTTCCGGAGGGAGCGTTTCATTCTGTGAGTTTATGATCCTTTCGATCGATTTTTTATCGAAATTGTCCAAACCTTTCAGGGGATCGAAAAGCCTGGGTCTTTGAACAATTTTCCCCAACGCTTTCCCGATGGGCACTTCATCATGGAAATAAAGCCCACCATATGACTTAAACTTGTTGATCAGTTCCACACACGTGGTCCCCGGGCTCAACACAGGAATAATAGGAATAGCCCCCCTCCTTTCCATCCCTGATAAGATCCCCTCATAGGTGTCCCGGTTATCCCTCAACATGGAATTGCTCGTTATGATAACTATAACATCAATGTTATCCTTCTCTTCCTCTTCGAGAATCTTAAAAATCGCCTTGACCTGTTCTCCATTTCTGGTGGGAAGACAATCAATAGGATTCCCCAAAGGACTCTCAGGCGGCAGCACCCCGGATAGTCTTTCTTGGGTCCGTTCAAGAAGCACGGGCAATTCCAGACCCTGCCTGTTGAGTTCATCCGATAACATGACCCCGGCCCCCCCAGCATCGGTGATAATGCAGACCCGATTGCCTTTCAGGGGCCCACGGGTTGCGGATAGCACACAAGCAACATCGATCAACTCTATCTTGCTCTGCACCCGGACAATGCCCGCTTTTGCGAACAGGGCATCGACGGCCGTATCATTTGTCGCAATTGCACCGGTGTGACTGGCAGCGGCCCTCTTGCCCGCCTGGGTGACGCCCGATTTCACGCCCACGATCGTACAGCCTTTTTTTGTCAAACTTCGAGCATGTCGCAACAGTTTATCCGGTTTTTTTAAGGTCTCCATGTATAAAAGCAAAATTCGGGAGCTATCCGATCCGTAGTTATCATCCAGAAGGGCAAGAATATCCTCCACACCGATTTGCACGGAATTTCCCGTTGTCACGATATTGCAAAAGGACAGTCCCCTGACCGTGGCCTGTTCCATGAGTTGATCAACGGTCGCCCCTGAACAGCTGATGAAATCTACCGACCCTTCTTTTAATGTGGGAATAATTCCAGCAAATTTTCCGGCATATGTCGGTGTTAAAACACCCACGCAATTTGGGCCGATTAGCGACATATTGTCCCGATTGGCGATTTCTAGGAGCCTTTTTTCCTCCAGCCTACCTTTTTCATCCTTTTCACTGAAACCCGCTGAAAGGACGATGACCGTTTTGACCCCTTTGGCTTCAAGGTCTTCCAGGGCATTGGCCACAAAGGGGGCGGGTATGGCAATAATGGCCAATTCAGGCGTCCCGGGCAGTTCATCAATGGATTTGAAGGTTGGAAGCCCCAGAATAGAAAGGCTTTTTGGGTTTACAGCCCATAGGGTCCCCTCATATCCATGCTCCTTAATATTTTTTACGACCCGACCGCCGGGTTTCGAAGAATCACTGCTTGCCCCAATAACCACAATACTCTGAGGTTTAAGCAGTTTTCGAAACACTTCCGCAGCGCCCTCTTTCAAACCATTGTAACTTTGCTTTTTAATCTGCATATGAAATTGGGGTGAGGTCTTGCATTATAACGTTATCTTATTAATGAACCTGCCGACAGTCGCATAATGAAGTCCCAGGTGTCTGGCTATTATCTGGTGGAAATAATTTTTCCAATGACGGTCTTAACACAAGCCGCTGCTCCCTAAAAATCTCTTTGAGCTTTGATTTGTCTTTCAATGATTGCCTTAAACCTGCCTTGGAAAATATGACCCACACTATGATGCCTACGGTTAAACCATTGGGTATAGACCCCATTCAGGTGACGCATTCCTAACGATAAATTTTTGTCAACTGTTTCTACCAGGAGGTGATAGTGCTTACCCAAAGAGTACCGAGAAACCGCTTTCTGTCATGATCGTCTTTAAAAATAGGTAAACGTGCATTCCCCCTGGCGGTGATATGATAGATAGCGCCTGGAAATTCGATTTTGAGCCGTCTGGCCATGATTGGGTACAAATACCCTAAAAAATACCATAAAGCAAGACCTGACCCCATATTTACGACCCCAGTTACCTTTCTTTTCTTCTATCTCGATTTTTTACAATAATTGCGATTTGTTGAATTAATCGTGTTTTTTATGTATGTTCACGACAAATCAAGTTTTCGTGATGATGGAACAAAAACACGCTGCATAGTTAATATCAATGTTAGGCTTGCGATACAAACATTGGAGGGAAAGCATGAGCATTCGAGAAAAGGTATGGGATGCTTCCAAATGGAAGTTGATAAAGGCGCATCTTGGTTACACAGATGAGGAGATGAAGTTATTTCGAGAGAATCCGAGAAACGAGGATGTCCTCTCGAAAGCGCCAGCATTGGTCAACAAGACAATCGTCCTGAAGGTTGTGGAGTCTCACGGGTGCAACAGCCAACACAAGGTCGGGGACAAGTTCTACTTTGATGGTGCGGGAAACCTCCTCACGAAACGTTGCCCAAAGAAGGTTTGCATATACGTGCTCAGCGCGGCAGCCTCGATGATCTTCGCATCGAACGAGCTCTTCTACGCTGGGGTTAATCCGAATGAAATGCGGTTTAAACGAGCCGCATGCTTTGATGTTAGTGTGCAGTGTGGCGGCTGGGGTCGAATAGTCCTTGAACTTAGCGTTCAAGATCGGAGCGAAGCCTAACCTATAAGGATTGACACGACCTGAAAGGTCGTTTTCAATCCATTGTTCAAGAAGCCCGATTTTTATGGCAACTATATATAGGGTATTGCTTCGGAAAACATTTAGGAATGTCCCACCGGAGTTTGGATTACCCAGGCGGGATTTAGGCATATTAAGAGAACGGTATTAAATCATTATCAAAATGGATATATCCGAGCGCTCTTTGATAAATTTATCCCTTAGCATATCCATTTCTGCGGTTTAAAGACGCAGTTGTTCTGTACCGTTTAATTCGAGACTTTCGCCTGTAAAATCGGTAACAAATCAGGATGGCGTTTTGCCTTTTTATCCGAACCCTGCAGGAATCATCATAAATGGCAGAAAAGGCACCTATATTTTAGCCCGCCACCACAATGTGGGCAGTTAGGGAAACGGGAGTTTTTTTGAATTCGCCAAGACCTAACTGCGATTCAATTACTATTACAAAGCGTTTAAATCCAACTGACTACGGAGGAAGAGGCGCATGGAAAAGATTGTAAGGACCGTATGCCAGGGCTGTCATTCGGAATGCGGAGTTCTGGTCCATGTGGATGACGGCAAAGTCACCCGGATAAAATCTGATCCGTACCACCCCTCAAGCAGGGGATATATCTGTGTCAAGGGGACTCATTATGAGGACTTCACTTACCATCCTGACCGTTTAAAGTACCCCCTCAAACGGGCCGGCCAAAAAGGGGAGGGAAAATGGGAGCGAATTTCATGGGATCAAGCCCTTGCTGAGATTGCAGCCGCACTAACAGGAATCAAAGAAAAATACGGGGTGAATGCAATCGGAACCTTCCATGGCACGGCGCCCCGGGAATCTCTTTTTTCCTGTCGATTTCTGGCCAGTGCTTTGGGCACACCCAATGTGGCCAATACCGATCTCCATATTTGTTTTGCGCCGTCCATGGTGGCCGAAATCGCCACAGTCGGGAACGGTGTCATGCAGGAAGAGGGCCCGGATTATGTCTCCTCTAAGTGCATTCTGGTTTGCGGCGGCAACCCACTGGTTTCCCATCCGCCCAGAGGAAGGGATTTACTGGAGGGCGTCAAAAAGAACAAGGCCAAGTTGATCGTCATCGATCCCCGGCGCACGCCGTTGGCCGCTCAGGCGAATATGTGGCTGCAGATCAGACCGGGAACCGATGTGGCCCTGATCCTAGGGATGCTGCATACTATTATCTCGGAAGAACTATTTGATAAGGCCTTTGTGGAAAGGTATTGCCACGGCTTTGATGCGCTTAGGGAGCACGTAAAGGCCTACCCGCCTGAACACGCAGCGGAAATCACCTGGCTCTCTGAGACACAGATAAAAGAGGCGGCGCGTTTGTATGCCCAAACCTCACCGGCGACCGTCCATCACCGCGTGGCCGTTGAACATAATCTCAACTCAACCCAGACCGACCGGGCCCTTGTCATTCTGGCCGCTATCACCGGCAACCTGGGGGTCAAAGGCGGCAACCTACTCCCAACCCATGTGCCTGGGTACGTCCCCACCGGCGGGGTGGTCGGCTTCTGTAAGCTTCCCTCGGAAATAGCCGCAAAACGTCTCGGAAGTGATGAATATCCGCTTATCTCCGGGCCGGAACCCTTGTTTCTGTTTGTCCACGCGGCCTTGGCTGCAAGCGCCATGCTGCACGGGGAACCGTACCCCTTAAAAGCCCTTTTTCTGGCTGGGGGCAACCCGGTTGTCAACATGCAGAACACCCGAAGGACTTGGGAGGCCTTCAAATGCCTGGAGTGTTTTGTGGTTGCCGATTTTTTTATGACCCCTACGGCTGAACTGGCCGACTATGTATTGCCCGCCACAACCTGGTTGGAACGGGACGAGTGCTGTGACGAGCAATACATGAACTGCATCGCCGCGCGGCAAAAAGCGGTAGACCCGCTTTACGAAAGCCGCGATGATGTTCAAATGGTCATTGATCTTGTTCAGCGAATCCCTTGGGCCAATCGAAAATACCTGCCCTGGAATAGTGTCGAAGAATTTAATGATTTCAGAGTCCAGGGCATGGGCATGACCTTTGAAGCGTTCAAGAAAAAGGGTGCGGTGTCCGTGGACCTGCAATACCGACAGTATGAAAAGGCCGGGTTCAATACTCCCACCGGAAAGGTTGAGTTATATTCGACCATCTTTGAGAAGCATGGCTATGATCCTCTGCCCGTTTATGTCGAACCCCCACAAAGCCCGGTCAGCACGCCGGAGCTTTTGGAGGCGTATCCCTATATCCTGATGACCGGGGGCCGAACCATAGAGTACTATCATTCATCCGGGCGACAGATAGTGCGCCTCAGGAAACGGATGCCCGACCCGCTAATCGAGGTGCATCCGGAGACCGCTCAAAGGGAAAACATTGCGGAAGGGGATTGGGTCTGGGTTGAAACGCCACAAATTAGAGGAGAACGGGTCCGGTTTAAGGCGAAGCTCACCCCCAACCTTGACCCCAGAATGGTTCACGCCCAGCATGGCTGGTGGTTCCCTGAAAATCCGGAACCCCACCATGGATGCTTTGAATCGAATATCGATGTCGTCTTATCGGACGACCCGCCCCGAGAGAAAATCTGTGGGTCGGTGGCCACCCGGGGCACGCTTTGCCGAATCTATAAATAGGCGAATCAAAATCGGATGATCCGGAAGGCGCTTCCATTTATTGTTCATTCACAACAAATGTTCACCCCCAGAAAAGGTAATTATGGTAGCCATAACCTATGGAAC
>CAYRFN010000219.1:0-6372 GCA_964423495.1 uncultured Desulfobacteraceae bacterium | reverse complement strand
TAAAAATACTTCATCCTCTGTTATATCAATAAGTTAACTGATTATGCAAGGGTGATCATCTGCTCAAACCTGTTTAAACAGGACCATCGTATCTGCCTGGAGATAACGGCCCTGGATGTACCGACCGGTGTGGCGGGCGACAGCGCCGTGGAATATATCCCCTATCATGTCTGTTCCAGTAAAACGACCCTTCACAAGATCTATCGCAGTCAGCAATATCCCTCGTACCTCCTCTTACCCCTTATACCCCATGATTCGGCATAGCTGTCATGTCAATAAAGCCTTTGCGATGCAATTAAACTAAATCGGGCCCTCATAAATAGAGAGGGCCCGGTATTTAAGCCGTCAAGTCGTCATCATCAGCGCACTGGTTTTGAGGACACTCTTGAATTCGATGAATTAAATTACTTCACTGCTAACAATTTTAAATATAGCAGAGGCAGCAACACCAATGCCCTTGTAACTTCTAAAATATCCCTATCAAGATCATAATATTTCATCAAATTCAAGAATTGTCCCCTTTTACTTTTACTATTTTCCTTTTTGCTCCAGTAAATTATCAAGAGATTACCCTTCCTTTATAGCACAGAAAAAAATTATTTAATAGGTATGTAAAAAAGGGGCTCATGTTAAGAAGTAAAGCGAAAGTAACAATCATCTTAACAAAGAAGGATCATTTTACAGTATTATCTTTGTCTTTTCGTTGACTTATGATTTAAACACGAGTATATCTCATAATACTTTTAAAAATTTTTTCAGAGAAATGAGGTTATTCTCGGACAGCCTCTTAGAGATATTTTGATCTATGGCACAAAAAGTGAATAATTCTTTATTTTGATTTGGCATCGGTTTAAGGGGAATTAGGTTCAGGCTTCATTACCATGGAAATATAAAAAAAGTATAGATGCTTTATGAGTAGTAAGGAATGAATAAATGATGAAAAGAATTGGTAATATAAGAAAGGCTATGACCGAGTTTGCACGGAAGCAAATCGTGTTTAGAACATTTTACAAAAAGTTGGGGGATCGAATAATAGACGAATTTGCTGAATACTTAGGGGACGTTAGCATCGTTCATTATGTTCCTCCAAAAGGTGACTGGAATCCTGATAAAGATTATGGTTCTGGCATCTGTGACTACAATAAGTATGGGGCATATCTCATTGGCATCTCTGTTAAGATTGATAATGAAAATGATGATGGCTGTAGCTATGTTAGGTTCTGCCTTATATGCCGAAAAAAAGCTGAGGGTTTAGAAATAACCATTGGGGAAGGAAAAACAATTATTTTAAGCGATGAAAACCTGAATTCCCTGTACGAATTAATGTACAAATCGATATTAGACTCGCTCAAAAATAGTATTGAGCAGTTTGTTACAGTTACCAATGGTCCAAGTAATAAAATAGGTTTTATGGCCGATATTTGATAAGACTTAAGCCATACTAGATCTGAAAAACTGCAGGTTATATTCGGAACAAGAGAAAAGCCCTTGGAAAGGGAGTTAACAAGATCGGTTGAGGAGGAGAGAAGGTCATGAGTAAAGGCTACATATACATTCTAATTAATCCTTCACTACAAAAGGACCTTCTAAAGATAGGAAAGACGACTAGGACACCAGACGAGCGATCCATGGAACTTTCCTCTTCCACAGGTGTAGCCACGAGCTATTATGTTGCATATGAAGCAGAAACGGACAACTGCGATCAGGCTGAAGCTCTTATCCACAAAGAATTAGCGAAGTTTCGTTATAAGGAAGATAGGGAATTTTTCAAAATTCCACTAAAGACAGCAATACCTATTGTTGAAAAAATTTCACTGGAGACTAAAAAGTTATTGGAAGAAAATTTAAACAATGGAGAAAAAAGCCAGGAACAAGAGAATGCAGAAACTTATTTTTACTTAGGTGAAAACGAGTTTGAAGCTGGCAATTATAAGGATGCAATAGATGCCTATAAAGAAGCCATACGCATCAACCCTGAACAAGATGGGGTTTACTCTGCTTTAGCGGAGGCATATTATAAACTAGGTGAAAACGAGTTTGAAGTTGGCAACTATAAGGAAGCAATAGATGCCTATAAAGAATCCATACGCATTAACCCTGATCATGCTGATGCTTATTGTAGTTTAGGAGCAGGCTATTATAAAATAGGGCTTAATGAGGAGGCAGAAAAAACCGTAAAGGAAGTTTTAAATACTAATCCAGAACATGCAAGAGCTCTCAGTTTCTTGGGGGCAATATTTTACGATGCCAACCAGTATGATAAGGCAATAAATTCCCTAAAAAAGGCTTTAAGCATTGATCCCGATATGGATGGTGCTTATAATACTTTGGGAGCAATTTATTACAGTAAAAAGCATTATGAGAAGGCAATAGAGGCCTTCAAGAAGGCTTTAAATATTAAACCAGATAAGACAGAATATCATTATAATTTAGGTATTTGCTATTCCCAATTTGACAAACCTGGAAATAAGCATGCCGCACGAAAGCATTTAGAAGTTCTTTATAAACTTGATAAAAATAAAGCAAACGAGTTAGCTAAAGAAATGTCTCCTTTTGGTTTTCTTAATTGACCACTTGAGGAACCAGAATTAATCAGTCAGACTTCAGTTAATTTTAAGTCCGTGGAAATACTGCCCAAGATAGATCTAAATTGGACTTTTTGGATAGGTAAATACCTAATTTTCACAATTCCATTTGCAAACATGAATCAAGGTTTTTTTCAGGTAGATAAGCTGCCAAAAATCGGCAAATGTTGACGGTTGAGAGTTACTAGAGAAAAACATTTTTCGCCATTTTAAGGACTATTGGACAGCCAAAGACGACATTAAAAAAGCCACGGCAATTCCTCCTGCAAATTCTTGACCAAAGAAAAAACTGATTTTGTGAATGAATGATTACTGCTATGAACATTTCAAATATAATTCAATTTTTGAAAAAGGATGTTTGGAGAATACGTGAAGATGATCTTTCTCGTAAAAGGGGACCATAAGAAACTAATAAATTAATCAAGCAGATCATATTTTTCCTTTTTGGCCAGTCGTTCTCCCCGGTCAACAGAATTACTAATGGACGGTTGTTTGAGACCTAATAATTTTGCCATGCCTTTCATGCTCTCCCCAGGATCTCTGATACTCCCATAAGAGATTATTTCTAAATATCTTGCGACGCTCTATCCCCCTTATCATAATGCGATGCAATACACCAGGTGCCTGCTATAGGCAGACAAGCGTCCAGTCGGGCTAATCTTGGCATGCATTCGCATTTATCACTCCTAGATATATTGTCAACTTAGAATCTTAAGGGTGTCGCCATTTATATTTGCTCTATTTACTGTTTATGTTTAAAAGGGCATCCCTTTTTAAAATAATGGCTTTTTATTTGACAATTGCATAATTCTTTTGTCAATGATATATTCCAGCATATTATTTATTAAAAGGTTTGAATAGCATGAAGCACTCTTCTGATATATTGGAATATAAATTTCATAACCCGCAAAAGAATTTTTCGCTTAAAATCCACAGAAAGAATCCGGAAAGTGAGTTTGCGGTGCAGTTTACACAGGCTTACAGTGACAGGTTTCTAAAAATACACTTTGGTACAAGTAAAAAGAACACCCTGTTCATGCGAGAAGTCCCGATTTCCGGAAACGGGATAGCGGATTTGCTTGTTTTCAGTTGGACGCATAATCCAAAGCTACAGTGTGCTACAGACGTTCACCTTGAACAACTTAACCCGACTGTCCGTGCTTTTGAATTCAAGCTTTCTGACTGGCGCAGGGGGATGATGCAGGCCCATAGGTATAAATACTTCTCTCATGCATCCATTCTTGTTTTACCCAGTGACAAATTGAAAGCAGTTAAATCGCAACTCGATACTTTTAAAAAACTACGTGTTGGTCTTTGGGGTTTTTCTACCGAGACGGGAAGCATTTCCTGTGTTTTCACCCCCCGACCCAAACAACAGCTAATTCCTAAACGTGGGCAAAAAGCCATTCAGATCGCGAACCAGGCAATATACTCATAACTCTGCCCGCTCCTTAAACTGCCGTAATCCTTCCAGCAAGGGCTGTATGTGATCGTCGCGCGACTTTTTATCAAGCACAATTCCTGATGATGCTATTTCGCTATAAATCTGTTCAGCGTGTTGAACAATTCGTGTACATTTATTAAGGCCTTCGCCAATATCCTCATCTATTAATTCACTGTTCAATGAACCAATAGCCTCCCATGTCTGTAAGACTTCCTCAGGACGATCAGGCACGGGATTATAATCTGTATCATGTGGAAGTTGATTTATAATACCTGGAACAAAGCGGCTGATAGCATCTTTTTCCGAAAAAGTAACTCTATTTAAAAGTGATTTACTCAAATATCGAATTATTGGTGGCTTGCCTCCCGTTGCAGGATAAAACCTTTCAATTGAAAACATTCTAAGGTTTGAATACCAGCCAGTGGCACCTGCTGTTCCTCCCGCCACTCCAAGAAAGGGGGTCAAGAGGTCAGAATAGCCATTAATAACCTGAAATCCGTTTACAGATATTGATAGGTTTAAAATCATCCAGTTTGCAATTACATCTGTATGGTAAATATCGGAAAATGCTTCAGAGGATCGGCTTGCTACAACGAGATAAAAACCATCCGGCGGATTATCGAGCATAGTGATATCATTTATAAATTCTTCAAATTCCCTGCGATCCTGAAGCGCCTCGCGTGAGACAATCAGGCTTGTGAATAGTGGTCGCGAATCTTCAAATTTATCATATATTCGTTTTGTCTGCCGGATAAAGTTCTTTGCAATGACTGCCTCACGTGAATCAAATGATTGTGAAATGTATATGTTAGGAGATATGATCCCTGTTGCTTCGAAATCTATCACTTCCTGGAAATATTCATCTAGAATGCGATCAATAGTCTCAGTAAGTTCTAATTGCCCTTTACGAAAAGACCGGAAGTAGTTCCAATCGAAGATTTTACCGATATTGATTTCCGGAGAATTTGAAAACAGACTTACATAAAATTGTGGGTCGATTATTATTTCCGCTTCAGGAAAATCACGGCGTACCTCAGTGATTCGAACTTCCATAGTGGTTTTCTGAAGATCCTTCGGGCTGAATATTGCGCCGTCAATTAGGCCCTCAGATAATCCCTTTGTAACCTTATCCCCAAGGCCATGACCGATCTGAGCAAAGAGTTTCATTTATATGCCTCCATTTGATTAATCAATTTATCAAAATTGGCCGGCCGTAATGCGGGAATCTTTCGCATGAGTTGATCAATTAATTTACAGAACGGATCGGGAAGATCATTTCGAAGTTCTTTTAGTGGCTTTGGCTTCTGCGTCTTGATTCTATATAATGTGGTGAACTGGGGATCACTTGCATAAGCAAATGGATTATCACCCGAAGCAAATTCATATAATGACAAAGCAATGGTATAAAGATCTGCTCGATAATCAAGGTTTTGTCTGAATCCCTGATCAAGCATCTCCGGCGCTATATAGTAGAGACTCCCTGGGATTCTGCCACTATTCCGAGTTAAACGTGTTCCTCCTATATGGAATGCAATTCCTAGATCCAGCAAAATATAGGCTCGATCGGGATCATTACTCTTTATGATATTATCAGGTTTTATATCTCGATGTATAACATTCAATCCAGACAGATCCCGAATAGCTTTAAGGAGGCAGATTGCCAATTCCACCAGTTCCACTATTGGCGGCTTATAAGCAGAGTGGATCATTTGTCTCAGATTTCTACCTTCTATATATTCTTCAGAATAGATTACATATTCATTACCATCAATTTCACATGCTCGAGGAGCTATTGATCCAAGTTTTACCAGATAGGGGCTGGTAGATTTTGCCAGGATATCAACTTCTCGAATGATTCTTCTCAGATTTTCATCCCGGATATTTGGATCATTCTCATTACTCGGAATTTGTACCAGCTTGATTGCCTCATTCTTGTTATTAAGCAACGCCTTATAGACAACTTTAAATCCACCAGCACCGATTTCTTCAAGATTGGTGGCTTCTGGTGCGATCTGACTTATTTTTTTTATATCAGGCTTAACGATCATTAAATCAATCCTGACATTTTTGTGAGTGGTTTTTTAACATTACTAATCTAATTCGGGTCGAACCAAGATATATAATTGTTATTACACTAAATACGCAAAGAAAACGATCCTTTTCCCCTCTTAAAATCATGTTTTTGGTATCAAAATGATATCTCCTCGGTAGAGTCTCTCACAGAGCCCACGGAGGTCCAGAGTTTCTTGATCAGAATCTAAATGATCTGCATATGTTATTAATATTAAAGGTCCTTCACAGTTTTGCGTGGGCCATACTAAATATAGTGGCGTATTGGGATGA
>CAYRFN010000218.1:0-6389 GCA_964423495.1 uncultured Desulfobacteraceae bacterium | reverse complement strand
GAGAAATAAACGGCGGGCGTGGGAAACACTTCCGCAAAGCGGTTCTGTTCAACATGGGATTACCGTGTACAGGTAACATGGACAACTGAAAATGCGGATTATAATAAGGGAAGTATTACGATTATGGACCGGCTTGGCAAAATACAACTTAAGGAGGTAAAGCCAGTAGGGTTTGAGCCAGGTGATAAGATTGTATCTGCCGGCCCATACACTAGCTCAAGTTTTGTCTCGATAGATGTAGCTTCATCACTAGACCCTACTGATACGGATGGAGTAGAGATAAAATATTCAGCAACTGGAAATCATAATTTAGTTGTTGCAATAGGTGGAACTTATGAAATCAAAAGATTACCAATTGCAAAAAATAGTCAGTCAGTCTCAAATGACAAAGTCTCTATCCTTGAGGAAATGACTTTAGACGGCTTAAAGCATGATAAGCACAGATACAGCCCTTCTCTTGAAGCCTTATTTTGGCTGATTTCTGATGGAAAATTCAATGCCGAAACTTTTCATGAGTTTTACAGGAGCAGTGTTGGTTCCACTCCAGGAGGACTATTTTCTGATTATCCAGAAGCTAATGACAGCCTATATTTCACTCTAAGAGTTTGGGGATGGATGGAAGGGGAAAGATGGGATAAGTTTAAAGAAGTAACCTCAAGATTAAATTTGCCTGAGTTGATTGATTATTATACCAGGAAGATTTTTCATTTTGAACGTTATACAAGTCAGGCAGGTAGCGCAAGAAATGCTTTTAATAAAAAGGGGGGGAATTGCGTTGAAATTGAAGCTTTCCAACGTTATTGTTTAAATAAAGCAGGATATAAAGCATATCAAATGAGAGTTGTGTCGATGGTAAGTTGGGCTCAATGGCATGCAGTTACTAAATTTTTTGATAATGGAAAATGTTATATTATGAATAATGGAACACCTAATCTAAGAGAAAAAGGAATTCGACCATGTGATTAATTCTGGTTTATAATTTTTCGATATTTCCTATATTTTAATAACAACCACCGCAACTGCAACTACAACCACAACCAACACCACAACAACAACCACAACTACCACCAGAACTATGCGAACCATGGCTTCCATGCGAACCGTGAGAACCATGACTGCCGTGAGAGCTGAGAAAGGGTCAAACCTACTCTTGACCCCTTCATCTCCTTAACTATCGAAATCAGCGTCTCGTGCAACGCGACAGCGGGTCACCAGTACTCTGGATTTCGTGGTTGGAATTTCATTTTGTTGCTCTACTCGGTTTCTCGGGACTGAGGAGCAAAGACAACTGATAAAGCAGAAGGAATCCAATCGTGGCCGATTTCAGAGAAAACTGGTCGGCAGGCGCGACCCCATGGGCGACAGCGTGTCGGGACATGCCAGCCTTTTGCCCTTCTTTGAATTCTGCAAAGTAAACGTCCTCAAGATACTTGCTAAAATTCTGTGGCAACAAGTAGCTGCACTCATGTCGAATGGCTTGGCCTTTCTCTATTACCGCTTTTGTCAGGTTCGATCCGGTCGGTTTAGTCTTGATACCTGCCGCGGAGCGGTATGCCCGCATGATGCCTTCGATCCGCGGGTATAGGTTCGACGACGCACTGATAAAGTCATCGTCTATATACCGTTCCGCTGCACGTTCCAGAAGCGGAATATGGTCAGCAGCGTAGGGATTGTGTTTCCAGACCGACGCAGATTGCTCCAGCAGACCTTTCGTCTCGGAAGCAATGTCGGGGAGCAAGTCGTCCAACGACCATTGATTCCGCGTGTTGTTAATCATTTTTCGCAGGAGCGGTTGTCCAAGATAAATAAATGGAAACCACTTCTGCCTAAAGAACTCATCCCAATCGGCCTGAGATAGCTTAAAGAGATCCTGAAAGAGAAGGTACGCGTGGTACTGGCCCAAGGCGATTTCAAGATCGTATTTCCTAGGCTGGGCATCTTTGCCTGATACGGGACTCAGGTCGTAATAGAATCCCTTTCGCCATCCGACCGAGAGGATGATCGCGACGCCAGCGTTCTTGGGAATATCGACACCTTCAAACTGGAGTCGTTCTACGTCAAGTATGTCGCTCGCGTAAACAGGTTCCCCGGCTTTCATGGACCGTCTGGTCCTGATCAGCGCGCGAGTTTTCAGTTCGTTTATGTAGATCGTGCCGGTTCTGTCGGGTCTGATGATCGCAAGCATGTTGTCTACAACCGATGGAGTTATTCCTGCGGTCGCGGGCAGCTTTGATATGAGAGCCTGAGGAATGCCCTCCAGACGAGAAATGAAGAGATCCCCATCCTCGGAGGACACGAACTCCCGAACGCAGAGCTGGACAGTTCCGCCGCCTCGGACGGCGGTCATGGAGTATCCGGCTGGCAGATTCTCGCCGAAGCTTACGTCAAAAGGCATGCACGTCTATTCCTCATGGATTCCAACCATTGATTATCAGGCCGATATGCACTGATAAGTTGATATTGGATGAATTTTCTGGTAAATTTGCTTTTTCTTTATTAGCAATCTATTACATTGGTATGGTAATGTACGAAAGGAATAGATGTCAACATCAATAAACCGTAAATTGCTGGATAAAACAAGTGAAATTATGTGGTTGCGTCACTACTTGCTAAATATGAGAATAGTTGGATATGCACTTTTGATTGCATTATCATTGCAAGCCTTAACATCATTAAGTGGATGCGCAACAATTACAAAACAACCCAGCCTTTTGGATACCAAACCAAATTTGCTCACAAGGCAGGTTACAGCTGAAGAATTAAAGAGATTTAAAAAAGGGAAGTATGATCTTAATCCAGCGCAATACAGCCAGGAATATGGAGAAAAGATTGTATCAAGGCTGCATGGAAAAAATTCTATATTTGGAATGCAGGTTGCGGAACTGCCAGACCTTAATGATGAGGATGGGATTTCTACACGAGATGTTGATGTTTTAGAGGTAATTAATAAATATACTGATGATGTTAGATTTCCTGCTGATTTTGCAAGTGCAGAAAAATTAAACAGGGCAAAAAATAGGCAGTCAGTTTCATATGATTCATATGACAAAATCTCTGTCCTTGAGGGAATGACTTTAGATGGCTTGAAGCATGATGAGGTTAGATACAGCCCTTCTCTTGAAGCTTTTTATTGGATGATTTTTGATGGAAAATTTGATGCTGAAACTTTTCATGAGTTTTACAGGGACAGTTATTATGATTTTGTGGCTAAAAAGCGTTTCAAGGACAGTTCTGGTTTCATGGCAAAAAGGCTGCGTTCTAGTCCCATAGCAAGAAGCCTGCGTTCTCGTTATCAAAAAGCTAATGACAGCCTATATTTTACTCTAAGGGTTTGGGGTGATATGAAAGGAGAGAGATGGAATGATTTTAAAGAAGTAACCTCAAGATTAAATTTACCTGAATTGATTGATCATTATACTAGTATTATTTTTCATTATAAATTTTATGGGAGTCTAGCAGGTAGCGCAAGATTTGCTTTTAATAAAAAAGGGGGAAATTGTGTTGAAATTGAAGCTTTCCAACGTTATTGCTTAAATAAAGCAGGATATAAAGCATATCAACTTCAAGTTCCTTCAAGTGTTGGTGGTGGAGGTCTTAATTGGCATGCAGTTACTAAATTTTTTGATAATGAAAAATGTTATACTATGGATAATGGAAGACGTCATCCACAAGGAATTCGACCATGTGATTAATTCTGGTTTATAATTTTTCGATATTTCCTATATTTTAATAACAACCACCGCAACTGCAACTACAGCCACAACCAACACCACAACAACAACCACAACTACCACCAGAACTATGCGAACTGTGGCTGCCGTGAGAGCCGTGGGAAGAGTGAGAGCCGTGGGAGCCATGCGAGCCGTGTGAACCATGACTTCCGTGCGAGCCATGAGAGCCGTGGCTGCCGTGAGAGCCGTGGGAAGAGGGAGAGGAATGAGAACCATGAGAGCCATGAGAACTATGAGAGCTGTGATGCTGGTGAGTTGCAACAGCAGTAGAGTCTGTATAATCAATGCCTAAGTTATTCACATGCTGGGCAGCTGCTTCTTTTGTTGCCAAAATACCTCCAATTACAGCTGCGGAAATAAAAGCGCCTAAAGACAATAATGACTGCTTGGAAATCTTTCCTTCCTCGCTTAATAAAAAGCTGGTTATCTTTTTCTTTATCTTCGGCAGCATTTCAGCCTCTTTTTTATTAATAATGAATTAAAGTGTTATTTATAATTTGCGGTTTTTAAGTTGCTCTTGCCCAAATCTTAATTATTGATTATTCTTAATTATTCTGATTGGTTTTTTGATGCAGATACTGTGCTTAAATTCCTTAAATTTTTGAAGACAATGTGAATTAAGCTGATATAATTTTAATGATTTTGTATAATTATCAGTAAGAATATCTCTTTTAAGTAGTAAAAAATAGAAAGGTTTATAAATAATAAAAGACCATATCACACTAATGAGCAGGTTAGAAGGATTTGATAGAAGGAGATTCTTAGGAATTAGTCTAAAGACTGGTCTCTGGTTATATTTTTCTTCTAAGGGTTTGGGGTGTGTTACTACCGGCTTTACGCCAGAAAGGCTTACAAGCTTTCTAGATGGTAAAGATATCTCACAGCTAGTGACAGAAGAAGAATTAGATGGGACAAAAAGAAAATTTGACCAGTATCCAGTACAGTATACAAACGAATTGTTAGAAAAGGCAATCATAAGAATGGGCAATATATCTCCTGAATTTGCTTCAGAGTATGGCCAAATACCTGAAGTTAATGCTCCTATAAAACCGCCGCCAGTGGCTGAAGGGACATATTATATATGCAAAGCTCTGGGCAATGTTGCTAAAAAATCAGGCGGCATCCCATCAAATCTTTTTGCTGAAGACGGCTTACCAGCCGGCGTATACAAAGCCTCCTTTAAATGGGAAGGCAATAGCAGTAGAAAAACAGATTGGAGTGGCTGGACAATAAATATGGGTTATCCTCCACAAAGTGGGATGGTGTTTAGAGAAGAGTCCATAGGATTTGAACCAGGAGAGGATAGACTTAATTATGAAGAGTTAAAAAGAGGTGCTTTGGACTGGACATCCTATTCTAGTAAAAAAGACCCTGATGGACTAATTATCACTTTTAAATTTCCCCAGAACGGGAAAATAGGGTTGCATGTTGGTAAGGAGATATTTGAAATCAGTAAATCAGAGTTTCTTTCAAAAGGCCAGATAATTTTAAATGAAAAAGATGGATTAGAAGGGACTTTGACAATAAAAGACTTTTATAGCAATATCGCACCAGAAATAACCGCAATAAGAGATATGGTTTGGGCTGGAAAAGGAGATCATAGATATAGTTCGTTGTTACAGGCAGCTTTATTGGGTTTTATGTATGGTCATTTTAGAAAGGGCGATAATCCATTTAAAGATTATCCCGGGATTGTAGAATATGTTAAGCCGATCTGGAGTGATATGGGTGATATGAAAGGTCAAGGATGGGATGATTTTGAGATAGTAACCTCAAAGTTGAATAGACCAGAGCTGATTGATCATTATGAAAAAGAAGTTTTTGTTCACAAAGATACTAAAACTAAATTTGAAGGTCTTGGTGCTACACGAAGGGACCCTGAGGAGATATTTTATTATTTCCAGAACCCCGCTAATAAGGGAGTGGACAAGGGATTAAGTTGTGGATATTACTCAACTTTTACAGAATACTGTCTTCTCAAAGGAGGTTATAATGCACTTGCAAAAGGTTTTTGGATAGATCGTCAAGCCAGAAGAGGTCATTGGACCACTCTTTACGAAGACTTTGAATTGGCAGCACTTTGCAAAGACTTGTGGTTTATTCTGGATAATGGTTTAAGCCGTCGTGTAAATCTAGGGATAGTAGGACCATTCAAATCTCGCTCTGCTGCTTTGGATTTTTATAGATAGATATTTGAAATCATTAAAAACAAGCGCAACCACAAGCACAACCACCACAGCTGCAACCACAAGCACAACCACCACCAGAACTATGCGAACTATGGCTGCCGTGTGAGCCATGAGAGCCGTGGCTTCCATGACTGCCGTGAGAGCCGTGGCTGCCGTGCGAACTGTGGGAAGAGTGAGAGCCGTGGCTTCCATGAGAACTGTGAGTTAAAAGCGGACGTTCTTCACTTTTTTATTTCTTGATCAAAGATCAGAGCGGCCTGATATCCTGTATTCTGGAACCTGTCGAGAGCCTCCAGGTCGAACGACCGAACGGATCATCTAAAGAGTAATTGAGGTCACATAATGCAAGGCCTGACCCCTTTTCTTCTCCCCACTCCGGATTTGGTCTCGGATTTGAAAGACTCATTCAGTTTATAACCGGTCTTGCCAATATCAGGGATGTAATTCCTTTTCCAAGAACACCTGGAAA
>CAYRFN010000217.1:0-6569 GCA_964423495.1 uncultured Desulfobacteraceae bacterium | reverse complement strand
CTTAACTCAAATAACCAGCAACCAATATTTCGTTTTCTGAAAAGAGAACCCCATGCTCTGCCTTTCTGTTCCTGATCCATTTATCCATGGCAGGACATGGGACTCTCTTTTCAAAAACGAGACGTCAACTGCAAGGCCGAAGGGATATCACTGCGCTACGGCGGGCGGAGGGTTAAGTCAGTACTTTGCCTTTATGGTAGCTATGGCATCAACCTCCGTAAATTGCCGCCCGCCTGAGAAGCAACTTAACTCAAATAACTCTCCGAGGCATAGGCTCTACGAGCCAGAGGCCAGCAACCAATTTTTCGTTTTCTGAAAAGAGAGCCCCATGTCCTGCCTTTCTGTTCCTGATCTATGGTTAGGGCATAGAAGGCGTTCCATAAGAATGTAAGAATTCTTGTTGCGAGTTTTTTTAAAGAGAGTCCCATGCCCTTCTTAAAGAAATCGAAAGGCACATAAACTGTCTAAGTATAAACTGAATGTAAATACTTTTGAACGTTACCAAAGAATTAATTTGGGTTATTACACTTAGGAAAAGACATCATTACCTGCTCAATAGAACAAAAATTATCTTAAAAAGCTAAAGTGTTACGGTCGAAAAAATTTTTTTAATTAAAATTTCTTTGATTGTGAAGTAGTGCTCAGCTTCATCAAAATGGGGCATAGAAAATCATGGACACAGGAATAAAAAGCAACTATATTGCCGAAACATGGCTGTTGTTAGCCACCGTAGCTCAGTTGGTAGAGCACCTCACTCGTAATGAGGATGTCTGCGGTTCGATTCCGCACGGTGGCTCCAATTTGATTATATCCACCCATAATAAAATAAGGAAATGTTTTTTTATATGAACCATGGTTCAACATCCCCAATTCCATTTTTGCCCTGTTTGTGGTGCGAGGCTTAGGTCGTCAATAATAGAAAAAAATGGTCCTGCCCGACTCGTCTGTTCCACATGCGAATTTATCTTCTACCTTGACCCAAAAATTGTGTCTTGTGCCATATTGGAATTAGACGGAGCAATTGTACTTTTGAGGCGTGCTATTAACCCTCAGAAAGGAAAGTGGGTTATCCCAGGCGGTTATGTTGATCGAGGGGAAGAAGTAAAGGCTGCCGCAGTCAGGGAGACTGAAGAAGAATGTGGCCTGAAGATTGAAATCAAAGAACTCCTGGGAGTTTATTCCTACCCTGATGAGATCCCAATTATAATCGTTTATCTGGCACAATATCTGTCTGGCGATATGACCCCGGGAGATGAAGCTTTGGAGATCGGGTTATTTACAGAAGGACAGATACCATGGCAGGAAATCGCTTTCAAGAGTACTATTGATGCACTAAAGGATTACTATAAGCTCAGAAGATCAAAAGGAGAGCAAATTGGAAATGATAATTAGGCCCGAAAGAATCAATGATCTAAACCCTGAGAGGCTAAAGTCTATCATGGAAAGATCTATGGAGGATATATCCTCTATCTATGAAGATGTCCGCGAGATTGTTGAGGACGTGAAAACTCGTGGTGATGCTGTTGCCTTGGAACATTACCTGAAGCACAAGGACAATATTACCTCTTTGGATTTTGAGGTGACTAAGGAAGAGATAGATGAGGCTTATAAGCGCCTTGATTCTAAGGTGGTTGATTGCTTGAAAAGGGCGGCCGAGAATATTATTAGGTTTCACCAGGCTCAACTTGAGCGTGAGATGTGGTCTATAGAGGTGAAAGAGGGTGTTCTGGCTGGCCGCATTACAAGGGCAATGGATATTGTGGGATGTTATATCCCTGGGGGAACAGCGGCTTATCCAAGCTCTGTTCTAATGACTGTTTTGCCGGCTAAAGTTGCTGGCGTAAGACAAATCGTTGCCGTGACTCCGCCAAATAAAGGCATGGTGGCAAATGAAGCCACACTCGTTGCTGCAGATATTGCCGGAACTAATCGTATTTTCAAGGTAGGGGGTCCATGGGGAGTTGCAGGATTGGCCTATGGCACAGAGACAATACCAAAAGTAGATAAGATTGTTGGACCCGGGAACAAATATGTGACGGCAGCAAAGATGTTGGTTTATGGACAGGTTGATATTGATTCCCCAGCGGGGCCGAGTGAGGCCCTTATCCTGACTGACCACACAGGTGATCCTGAACTGATAGCGGTGGACTTCCTGTCCCAAATTGAACATGATCCCGACTCCGCAGCAGTACTTGTCACCACATCGGAAAAAGTTGCGGAATCGGTCTGTCAGATCATAGAAAAAGAGTATGAGACTCTTCCAAGAAAGGATATTTTTGAGTCTTCTCTATATAAACATTCATATGTGTTTATTGCTAAAGATATGGAACAGGCTATTGATTTTTCAAATGAATATGCTGCTGAACATCTTCAGGTTTTAACACAAGATCCCTTTATTACACTGAATAAGATCAGGCATGCAGGTTCTATTTTTATGGGGCCTTATGCCCCGGTTCCGGTTGGTGATTATGCCTCCGGGACCAACCATGTCCTGCCAACCGGACAATGTGCAAGGATGTTTTCAGGACTTTCCGTAGACGACTTTATAAAGAAGCCAACATTTCAATACCTAAGTAAGAAAGGTTTATCAGATTTGAGGGATATTGTGGTCACCTTGGCAGAAGCGGAAGGCCTTCCTATTCATGTGAGGGCCGTGGAGGCAAGGTTCAAATGACCCCCTCGGGCGGATAAGCCACTTAAATAATGCCTTATTTTCAAAGATATAAATTTTATTGCGCTAAAGTCTTACTAATTTTTTCAATTTATAAAAAAGGGGTTGAAGAAGATGGCTGAGATTAAAGGTTACAATATGCCCGATGGGCTCTATTATCATAAGAGCCATAGCTGGGCGCGGGTGGAAGGGACGAAAGTCACAGTGGGCATGAACGACTTCTTCCAGAAGGAGGCAGGTGATATTGTGTTTGTCGATCTTCCTGAGGAGGAAGAAGATGTCAGCCAGGAAGAAGTATGCGGCAAGATTCAATCCAGGAAATGGATCGGAAAACTGGTTGCTCCTGTATCCGGAAAGATCATTGAGATAAATGATGATCTTGAAGATGACCCCGGTCTCATCAATAATGATCCTTATGGTAAAGGCTGGATTATTGTTATTGAGCCAAGCGATCTGGATTCGGAATTGGAGAGTCTGATGCAGGGTGACGCACTCGTCAGTTTTATTGAAAGCGAAATAAAGGTTGCGGAAGCGGAGAAGGCAAGGGCATAGCATACCCTTCAATACTGTTCTTTGATGTGTAAAACCCCATGTACGATTTTTGGCGCTTGTTTAAAAACATTTCCAGGCCTGTCACCACCGCCGAGGGTCTATCAGTAGATGACACTTTGCCACAGTCGGTGGCGTATAATAATTCCCCTCCAATACTTCACCTCTATACGTTTATACCGTCAGCTATAGTCGGGAGATATCAGGATATTGAGGCTGCCTTGAAGCTGGACAGATGCCGGGCACGAAAAATTGAGTATAACCGAAGAAGCACAGGAGGTGGGACCGTGATTATGGGCCCGGAGATTATCGCTCTTGGTTTTGGGATAAATGTTGACTATCCCGGGCTAAAAAAAGGGGTCAGTGGTATCTTTGAATCTTTAAGCCTTATCCTGATACAGGCACTCGAAAAACTCGGTATTCGGGCATATTTCCAGCCAAAAAATGATCTGGAAGTGAATGGAAGAAAGATCGCTGGGTTATCTGCTGCCTCTGAGGCGGGAAAGAGCCTTTTATTTCACACCAGTTTACTTGTGGATTTCGATGTTGCACTAATGACTGATATTATGAACACGCCTTTAATCAAACTGCAGGACAAGGGCTATAATTGCTTTAGCCAGAGAATAACCACAGTAAGGGATGAACTTGGCTGGGATATTCCTGTGGAAAGTGTGATGGATGCTATTGTGGATTCCTTTGAAGAGGAATTCAATATTCGATTCAAGGAGGATGTCCCAGATGATTGGGAAGAGAGGGCTTTTTATCGTTATGTCGATGAGAGATATACGAATAAGGAGTGGATTTTCTCACATAAACACCCCAGGGCCAGGATGGGCATAGGACAACTCAAGAGCAAAGGTGGTCTTTTAGAAATTTATATTTCTCTTTCAGGTGGTTGCATCGAAAATGTCCTGATCACCGGTGATTTTTTTTCCACAACAGAGGATATACATTGTCTTGAAAACGCCCTAAAATGGACGTATGCCCGTAAAGAGAACATAGAGAAAAACCTCTTATCGGTTTGGCGAGAAGATATGATTTATGGTCTGGATGTGCCAACTCTTACCAGGGCTATTTTAAAGGCAAAGGAAAATCAGGTAAGACTATAAGTTCAGGGCCGAGGCGTGAGGCTCAAGGCATAAGGAATTTTTTGGTGGCAAAAAAAATAGAAAGTCCTGATTTTGCGAAGATGAGCCAGGCAACGGCTATCTCCTTAGGATTAGTTAGTGGGAGGATGTACCGGGGCGCGTTCAATAGTTGCGTTAATCTTCTTGTTCATTATCCCGAGGGATGTTCAGCCAACTGCGCCTATTGCGGTCTTGCAAAAAAGCGTCCGGGAATTTACTACGATAAGAGCTTCATACATGTGGCATGGCCTGTATTTTCAATGGATGAGATTATTGAATCCATCAACAGGGCCCCTTCGTATGTGAAGCGAATATGCATCTCTATGATTACCAATTATAAATGTCGCGTGGGTACTATAGCAATGACGCAGCGCTTGAAACATGAGACCTCTCTTCCAATATCTATCCTGATTTCTCCCACAATCCTTGACAATGAGGATCTGATTGAATTGAAAGAGAGTGGGGCCGACAAGATTGGGGTTGCGCTTGATCTATCTACACAGGAGTTGTTCGACAAGTACCGCGGAAGAGAGGTTTCCGGCCCACATAAGTGGGATAAATATTGGGAAACCCTCAAAGCGGGTCTTGAGATTTTTGGACACCCTAATGTGGGAGCACATCTGATGGTGGGCATGGGAGAAACAGAAGAGCAGATAACATTCTTAATGGATGAACTATGGATGATGGGAGTTGTGAATCACTTATTTTCTTTTTTTGCAGAAGAAAAATCCAAACTTAGTAATAGGCCGCAGCCACCATGGTCCACATATCTCAGGGTTCAACTGGCCCGTTACCTGATCGAAGAGGGTCTCTCCAATTATGAAAATATAGGTTTTGATGATGAAGGACGGATAATTGACTTTGGGCTTGCTTACGAAAAAATAGATAAAATTATCAATTCAGGAATGCCCTTTATGACCACCGGGTGCACAGGTCCTGATGGAGAGGTGGCCTGTAACCGTCCCTTTGGTAATTGTCTCCCTGATGTGAAGCAGTGGAATTACCCTTACCCACCAAACGAGGAAGAACTTGTTTCTATTCATAAGGAAATTTTTCAATATTATCCCTGGGAGGGTGTACCTAAAAATATTTTGACAATGAAACTAAAAGGCTATAAAAATTAAGCTCACAGGTTGGGCCGTTAGCTCAGTTTGGTAGAGCAGCGGACTTTTAATCCGTTGGTCGTGAGTTCGATTCTCGCACGGCCCACCAAACACTACAGGTCATACCGGACCTCATCTGGGGCTTAGCCCCGGCGGTGACCATTTCACCGTAGTCCTACACACAAAAGATTGCGTCCCCATCGTCTAGCCAGGTCCAGGACACCGGCCTTTCACGCCGGCAACACCGGTTCAAATCCGGTTGGGGACGCCATTATACCTTCCAACTATGAGACTTTGAGGGTGTTCGTGGTTAAATTCAGCAAGTTATAATACTTGCGGGATCTTGATTAAGGACAATTGGGTATCTTACCTCATCATGCTCCACTAATGACTATGTTACAGCCCGGAGAGCTGCTAATCCTGTGTAAAGGGGTTTATGGTTTAAGATATTGATATTATTATAACTGATAGTGAATAACGTGCGGAAATCATAAGGAAAAGGTGAAAAAATAGAGTAAAAAAAGCGGGAATTTTAATTTCAGAAATTCGGCCGAATTTAGGCGGTTTTTGACAGATGGTTTCAGAAATTTTCGGCGGGTTTTATGGTAATTTATAATGGTTATTTGTAGATTTTAAGACCCCAATTATGGGTGATTTGTTGGATTACGAAAATTAACTTTAATTCCATAGTGACAAGATACCTTAGTTATGAAAAACCATAATTTTTATAGAGTATTTATTCTTATCAAAAATTTGGGTGGATCTGTGATCTTAATGCGATATCCAAAAGTCGTATTGGAACCTACGGTTTACGTGAGTTTAATCGGACTATGTGATAACAAAATCGTCTTATGGGTTAGGAACATGTGATATTTCCCCCGCAGATTTTCTGAACTTCAAACCCGGAAACTCCTCTTGAAGAACATCCAGTGACGCTTTGTAAACTTTCTGCTGGCAGTCCGGCGGACAGAAAACATGCCCTCGCCATTTGTGAAGGACAAAAAGGCTGACCCAGTAGTTCAATGGAAACAGATCACTTAATTTCCGCAAAGAAACCTTATTGTCACTAGGCCCTAATTAAGTGTAATTATTTTTCCAGTTCTAATAAAAGTACTCGAA
>CAYRFN010000216.1:0-6628 GCA_964423495.1 uncultured Desulfobacteraceae bacterium | reverse complement strand
GTTCTATGGAGTGATGCCGTCCTTTACGTCCTTTGGAAAAAAGACCCTCACGGTCCTCTTACTCCTCAGTCTTTTCAAAGAACTAAAGTATTACCTTGCAAGATTGTCAATCAGGAGAAAAGGTCTTGAAAAGGAGATGCTGGGAATTTTTAGAATGTGACCAAAAGGAATGTCCAGTCTACGGAAAAAATGAACTCCGATGCTGGCTTATTCCTGGGACCCTCTGTCGAAATGAGATCCAGGGCGAGTTTCTTGAAAAGATAGAAATATGTGTGGAGTGTGAGCACTTTACGGATAACTCTGATATCCCTTCCATGAGAGAAGCCCTCAGGGTAGCTAATGAACAGGTGCGAGAATTCAGGGAGATGGTAGAGGAGCGGGATAGAGAATTGGAAAGTCTAAGCATGGAGATGGCCATCGGGTTATCAGAGGTCTTCGAGGCACTAAAAGACATATACTCAGGAGATCCATCAGTAAGAATCCCGGAGACGTCCAAACTGGAATTAATTTCTAAATTGAAACATATGGTCAACCTGACGGCAGAAAACCTCTCGGAAGTAATAGACCTCTCTCACGAATTTGCCATAGGCCTGGCCGAACACTTTGATGTACTGCACAGGGTCTCAACAGGGGAACTGACGGCCCGCGTCTCAAGTAGTTCTCAACTGGAACTCCTGGAATCACTTAAAAAGGTCACAAATCAGATGATAGAGAGCGTATCGAGAGAAATCACCGAGAGGATGCGGGCAGAGGAGGCCTTGCGGACCTCCGAGAAAAAATATCGCTCCCTTTTTGATAGCGGGCCTGATCCAATTTTCGTACTGGATCGAGAGACCTTTGAAATCCTTGATGCCAATGCAAGTGCTGAAGAGACCTATGGTTACTCAAGGGAGGAAATTATCGGGAAATCTTTTATTGACCTGGGGCTATTTGAAGATGACAAGACCGGGCTCTCATTTTTTTCAACAAACACCCAGGGGAATTCTCACCTCGTATATTCCAAATTGAGACATTACAGAAAGGATGGCAAGCCATTTTATGTGAATGTCCATGCCTGTCAAATTGAATATGCGGAGAGGGAGGCGGCAATAGTTGCAATCACTAATATTACAGAAATGGTGGAAAAGGACGCCCTGTTGATCCAGGCCAGCAAGATGACAACCTTGGGCGAGATGTCTGCTGGCATCGCCCATGAACTGAATCAACCCTTGAACGCCATTAAGATGGGAAACGAATACCTAAAGGTCTTGATTGAACAAGGGAAAAAGATCCTTGAGCAAGACCTGTTTCAAGTGGTCGACGAGGTGAGCAACCAGGTTGATAGGGCCGCGGATATCATAAACCGCTTGAGGGAGTTCGGCCGCAAGGCAGATCTAAAAAAAGAAAAGGTTGATGTCAATAAAGCGATCAAGGGCGCTCTCAGTATCATCGGTCGACAGTTGAGCCTCCAGAACATAGAGGTCATTCTTGGTCTAGATGGAACCTTGTCTTCTATTTGGGCCCATAATAATCGATTGGAACAGGTTATCTTTAACTTTATAACCAATGCCAAGGAGGCCATTGATCAGAAAAAGGCGGCGGGACAGGGCGCAGGCAAGGCTGTTATCACGGTCCGCTCCTTTAAAGAAGGAGATCGGCTGGCGGTTACGGTTTCCGACACGGGTATCGGTATTCCAGAAGACGCGAAGAGTAAGATATTTGAACCCTTTTTTACGACTAAAGAAGTGGGGAAGGGTATGGGTCTGGGACTTTCAATCATTTACGGGATTGTTAAAGACTATGGCGGCGATATCCATATGGAGAGCCAGGAAGGCATTGGCACCACTTTTAAAATCACCTTTCCTGCTGCCTTGTGATAAGGGAGATCATGTCGCCTTTTTCCAAGATCCTGGATACCAAAAGAGGCCTTACGTTTATCATTGATAACCCTGTTCATGCGATTACCCTTATGCTTCTCGTTACGGCCTTCTTTGGTTTTCAACTCCCAAAGCTCCGTTTCCAGTCCTCTATATATGATCTGGCCATTGAAAATCTTCCAGAAAAAATTGCCTATGAATCTTTTAAGGAAGAATTCGGTACAGAGGAAATTATTCTTGTGGTCTTAAAGTCACGGAATATCTTTGAACCGAAGACTTTTCAAAAAATCGATGACTTGAGCCAGAAGTTGTCGCAAATAAAGGGTGTTAGAAGGGTGATCAGCCTGCCGAGTATAAAGAGGGACATGGATCTCACCAAAAAGTGGAGCCTTCCTGATTTCGAAGATGTGATCCGTCCTGTGGATCTTTTTCACAGGAACCTGATCTCCGCCGACAAGAAAACAACGGTCATTTCTCTAATTTTGGAAGATCTCAAGCAAAAAGATCAGGTCATCGATTCCATAGAGGCACTTATCGACAAAGATGCTGATGGGTTTTCCTTATACCAGATTGGAATGCCCCTTGTCTCAAAGGCCTTAGCAGCTTACACCCAGAGAGACTTCGTTAGGCTTCCCCCTTTGACTTTTGTTGTCATAGCACTAATTCTCCTGGCCTTTTTCAAGAGTCTCCGAGGAGTATTGATCCCCGCCAGCTCTGTGCTTATCGTCCTGGTTTGGACATTCGGCCTCATGGCCTGGAGCCAGACTCCCATTTCCATGCTTCTCATGATTGTGCCAATTTTCATCATTGCTGTGGGGACAGCCTATTGCATGTATGTGTTCAACGAGTACCTTGAATCTTCCCGGATCTCGCAATCCCCAAAAGAAGCGGTGTATTTATGCCTTACACGAATTGGATTCCCCACCTCACTGGCTGTGATAACAACGCTTATAGCCCTGGCGTCTTTGCTCTTAAACAGGATAAATGCCATCAGGGAATTTGCTATCTTCTCCTGCTTTGGCATATTGAGCATGCTCGTAGTTATACTCCTCCTCCAACCGGCCGTTCTTGTGCTTCTTCCCCTTCCTCGAAAAAGACCTGATCACGGCCTATTTAAGGATTTTCTCGATCGCCTTCTCTCCAAAATCATCAAATTAAACCTGCATCATCAAAAGACGATGCTTCTTACTGCTTTGCTTTTGACCCTGGCTGGAATCATCGGCATTTTGAAAATCAGGGTGGAAACGAACCCTGTTGGTTTTTTTAAGAAAGACACATCAATCAGTCGGAACTTCCACGACATATACCAAGATATGACAGGAAGTTTTCCCATAAACGTCCTGGTGGACAGCAAATCCGACAACTACTTCGAAGACCCTGAACACATAGCCCAAATAGCCAATCTCCAGGATTTCCTCAATTCCCTTGAGGGTGTGGACAAGACCATATCTTTTGCCGATTACCTCAGGTTGGTAAACTATGCCGTCAACCGCTACCAGAAAGAATTCTACGCCCTGCCGAAGGAATCATTCGAAGTACGGATGCTGATGAACAATTTCAAGAGCATGCTGGGCAAGGATATGTTCAAGAGATTCTTGAACGAGGATCAGTCCAAGGCAAACATCATGTTGAGAACCCATATCTCAAAATCAAGCGATTTCCTGCTAATCAACGATAAGGTGCTTCGTTACTTGCGTGAGCACTTTCCAAAGGGGTTTGGTTTTCAGGTGACAGGATTTGGTATAGTCATATCTCAGAGTAGCCAGTTGTTGACCAAAGGCCAGGTCAAGAGCCTCGCACTGACAATGGTCCTTATTTTTGGTGTCATGCTTCTCCTGTTCCTCAGCGGCAAGGCAGCCTTTATAGCCTTGACCCCCAATTTCTTTCCTATTATCATCGCTTTCGGCCTTATGGGGTGGCTGGGCATAGAGCTTTCAGTCGCCACAAGTCTTGTTGCCTGTATTGCCATCGGATTGGCCGTGGATGATACCATTCACTACATGGTCAGATACAATAAGGAATTTAAGAAAGACCTGGATAAGGACAGGGCTCTTCGTGATACCATCAAAAAGATAGGCCAGCCCATCATCTTGACTACCCTTACTATCAGTCTTGGCTTTTCCATATTACTTTTTTCCCATTTTGGACCCACGTCTATTTTCGGGCTCCTGATGATTATTACGATGTTTTCGGCACTGCTGGGAGATCTGCTCATTCTCCCTTCCTTGATGCTCCATGTTGAATTGGTGACGGCGTGGGACTTGCTCAAATTAATGCCATCCCAGTTAGGTCTCTCTCCAGGAGTGGCCCATCAACTGGTTCAACCCCTTAATGCCATCAAGATGGGGAGCGAATTTTTGAAAATGATGGTTGAACATGGGGGAAAGATTTCACAGGAGCAACTCTCTGATGTTGTCAATGAGATGAGTGTTCAGGTAGACAGGACTGCTGAGATTATCAATCGGCTAAGAGTTCTCGACCAAAAACCAGGCTTTATTAAGGAGAAAGTCGATATTAACAAACCAATTCGAGATGTCCTCAATATTGTTGGGCCTCAACTGAGATTGGAGAATATAGAATTTCATTTAGATCTAGATGATAGTATTCCGCCTATAATGGCCCAGAGCAGCAGCTTGTCCCAGGTGATCTTCAATCTCATAACCAATGCCAAGGAGGCCTTAGATAAGAGAAAAGAAGGTGCAGGGGATTCTGGTGGCGCGATCATTAATATTCGCTCTTCCTTGGAAAAAGATCATGTGACGATCACAATTTCAGACACAGGCATCGGTATGCCAAAGGACATAATAGGCAGGATCTTTGAACCTTTTTTTACCACAAAGGAACTCGGAAAGGGGAAGGGACTCGGGCTATCAATCACTTATCAGATCGTCAGAGACTGCGGCGGCAGTATCCATGTCCATACTCAGGATGGCTGTGGGACGAGCTTCAAACTCACCTTCCCAAAGGCTTCAGCCTAGGGATGGAGAATTATCTATGAGCAAGATATTGGTCATTGATGATGAGAAGCCCACATTAAAGATGTTTCGACTTATCCTGGGGGCCTATGGACATACGGTCCTGACGGCAGAAAACGGGGAAGAAGGGCTCCAGATCTTTGAAAAAGAGAGGCCACCCATTGTGTTGACGGACGTAAAGATGCCGGGATTGGATGGTTTTGAAGTGCTTAAACGCCTCAAGAAAGTCAATCCACTTACAGAAGTAATCATTATTACTGGTCATGGCGATATGGATCTTGCCGTAAAGGCATTGGACTTTGATGCCACGGATTTTATTAATAAACCCATTCACAAGGAGGCCCTTGACGCCGCGCTGAGGAGGGCCGAACAGAGGCTTAAGTGGAAAGAGGCCTGTAAAGAGGAACAGATCTCTTTGCGTGAATCAGAAGGGGTTGCTGTCATCGACATTCGGGGTAACGTGACCGCCCTCTCAGAAGGCCTTCTATCTCAGTCATATGAAAAGGCCTCTTCAAAGGGAATCTGCAAAATATTGATCCACTTTAATGAGAATTGTTCAATAAACAGGAGCGGCATAGATACCTTAACTCAGCTGCTTTCAAAGAGCCGGAAGAGGAATCAACTTGTAGGTATCACTGGGCTGCCAGATAACTTCAAGAAGATCTTTGAAATAATTGGTATTGCTCAATTCGCTGAAATATTCGATGACGAGGAAGGCGCAATAAGGAGTCTGGCTCAGGGGGCCATAAATCCCTAAGCACCGACAGACATCATTTGTGCGAGTGCGCGGAAATCTTAACGCCTTTTCACATGCCGCCGGCAATGTGACGTACGATCTGGCGGTAAACACCCCGGCTGATCTCAGGGGCAAGAAGATAGTCCGGATTCTCCTTATAAAATGCCTCCACCATTTCCTGTACGGTGGCATCAACGTCTCTTGTGCGGCGATAGATCTCTTCAATGGACTTTCGACGTTCTTTGGCCTCCCTTATGGTGTTACGTATGAAGTTCCGGGCCTCGGTTCCGGTCAAGTAGCCGTAGTGATCGGCGCAGGCATATTCCACATCCAGGTCCCTGAGCTTTTCAAGACTCTGCTGAAAATCGCTATAGTTGGAGTTTCCGGAGGCGATGATCGTGTCCCTGTAAGGAATGCCTCCCGCGTCTGATGCGAAAAGGGCCTTCAGTTCAGGCAGGTAGGCCGAAATGGAGCAGGAGGAGTGTCCGGGTGTTTCATAAATCTGGACCTGAATATCCCCAAGACTGATTCGGTCTCCCTCATATACAGCGGCTCCGGAGATATCGTCTTTCCATTCCAGGTCGTATTTTTCATAGACATCTTTGGCCCCAACCCTCTTTGCAACAGCACGGCTGAATTTGTTGATGGTTTTTCTGACTCTGGGGGTGCCCAAGAGATCCCATGCCCTCTCTGATGCAAAAATTTCCATGTCCGGACGACGACGTCTGAAAAAAGGCACAATCCCCACGTGATCAAAGTGGGCATGTAAGATCAGGATTCTTGTTATCCGTTTCTCATCGATACCGAATGTCTCCAGTTGCTCAAGTACATCTGGAACAATGGCGCTGATGCCTCCATTCACGATCATGGAATGATCTCTTCCCACCACTAAATAGATGAATGACTCCTCACGCCCTAAGGCCCATATTTTTTCGCATATTTTACCCGCTTGGCGTACTCGCATAAGCGCTCCTCCTGACATGTCCTGAAAACATCGTAACACTTTAGCGCTTTGAAAGATAGGCCGCCTCTGGCCCGGAGGGAGGACCGCGAGGGTCTTT
>CAYRFN010000215.1:0-6661 GCA_964423495.1 uncultured Desulfobacteraceae bacterium | reverse complement strand
CGGAGAAAACAAACCTCAACCTGTAGCATCGGAAGAAACCGGTCTACTCGACTCACCGGTGAAAAAGGATCATATGTCAAAATGAGAAAATGAGTAAACCTATCAAAAAAACATCCTAATAGAGAGAGGGAAAATGGCAACGGTTAACATGAAGGAACGTTCGGTAGAAGCGGATGTGCTTATTATCGGCGGGGGTATTGCCGGATTGATGTCTGCGATCAGGGCCGCCGAACTGGGTGCCAGGGTTGTCGTCGCCGAGAAGGCGAATACCAATTTCAGCGGCGCCGGGGCCACAGGAAACGACCATTTCATGTGTTACATACCGGAGGAGCACGGACCGGATGTGGAGCCCATTGTGGATGAATTCCAACTGGGACAGCAGGGAGGACTGAGAAACCGAAACTTTATCCGGACCTGGCTGCTCAAATCCGAGGAGATCATCAAGCTGTGGGATGAATGGGGTATTCCCATGAAGTACAACGGGAAATACGAATTCGCGGGACATGCCTTTCCCGGCCAACCCATTCATCACATCCATTACTCGGGGAAAGACCAGAAAAAAATCCTGACGGACCAGGCCCTGAAAAGGGGCGCCGAGATTATGAACCGGGTGATGTGCTTTGATCTGATCACGGATGGGGAAGAGGTCATCGGTGCGGTCGGAATCAACACCCGGGAAGATGAGTTGGTTGTCTTCAAGGCCAAATCGGTCATCCTCGGGACGGGATCGGTGATGAGGCTCTACCCGGCATCAACCACGCCTTCATGGATGTTTAACACCCGTCTTTCTCCCACCTGTGTGGGTGACGGCAGGGCTATGGCTTACAGGGCGGGCGCCGAGCTTGTCAGTATGGAGATCCCGGTCTTTCGGTGCGGCCCGGTCTACTTTGCCCGGGCCGGCAAGGGGACCTGGGCAGGCGTTCTGAGGGGTCCTGACGGGAAGCCTGTGGGCCCCTTCGTCACGGAGCCTGATAATGTCTACGGGGACCCGGTGGTGGACGTATACCAGGACGTTTTCACGGAGTTCAAGAGTTCGGGGCGGGGACCTGTCTACATGGATTGCAAAGGCCTGTCAGATGATGAACTGGCATATATGTACCACTGGCTTCGTAACGAGGGCAATGTGGCCTTGCTGGATCATATGGAGGAGGAAGGTATTGATCCCAGGGAGAGGCCCGTTGAATTCCGATCTTACCATTATGAACTGTTTCCCAGGGGCGGCGTTTACTATGATGAGAGGGGAGCGACATCTCTTAAAGGCCTCTATGCCGCCGGCGATGAGATATTCGGCGGGATATCGGGTGCCGCGGTTTTCGGATGGATCGCGGGAGAAACGGCCCTCCGGGACAGGAAGAGTGCTGAAAGGACCTCATTATTAGAGGGGGCAAAGACCGAACTGGCAGAGGCGAAGGCCAAAATCGAGGCGATTCGAAATCGAAGGGCGGGGGCCACCTGGAAAGAGGCGAATATCTGTCTCCAGCAGATCATGTTCGACTTCACGGGGGAGGTCCGGTCAGAGACCCTTTTGGATGCCGGCCTTTCCGCCTTGAGGAGACTGAAACAGAAAGCCCATAATGACCTCGTCGCTGAAAACCCCCATGATCTTTGCCGCTGTCTGGAGGTGATTAACCTGCTCGATGTGGGCGAAATCGTCTTCATAACGGCTCAGGAACGGAAAGAGAGCAGGGGAAAACACAGACGGCCAGATTATCCCTTCACCAACCCGCAGTTGGCGAAAATGATCGTGGTGAAAAAGGTAAATGGGGAACCTGTTTTGGAATGGAGATCATTAAAAGGATAGGAGGAAACGATGCCGCCGGTCATTCATGAAAAATTATGTATAGGTTGTGGCGAATGTGTTGACGCATGCCAAAGCGATGTGTATTTCGGTTCGGTTAAGGGCGAGAAGGCCAAAGTAGCCTATCCGGAAGAATGCTGGCATTGTAATGCCTGTGTCTTTGTTTGTCCCGCCGAAGGGGCCGTAAAGTTGAGAATCCCGCTTCCCATGATGGTCCTCTACCAGGAAAGGGGCAGTTAGAGCCTTTTAATCAGCTATCATCAGATCGTTTTTCTCTTTTCCGGCCTTCTCAGGCCGTGTTATATTTGAGGCATTACCATTGATTTTATATAGAATCCCTTAGCTTTTTTGAAAGGAGAAAGAGATGAAGATCGACATACACAATCATTTCTACCCGACGAATTTTCTAAAACAGCTCGAAGAGGAAGGCAGGGCACTCGGTCTGTCCTTTGAAACAGATGACTGGGGCCGCAAGGTCATGCTGCATCACGGGGCACGAATCCTGACCATTACCAAGCCGATGTACACTGTGAAGAAACGACTGGAGGACATGGACGCGGCCGGCATAGACGTACAGGTCCTGACCCTCTCCGCCCCCAGTGTCGACCCTTTCCCATCTGATGTGGCAGCGAGGCTCTCGCGTGAGGTTAATGAGGAAATTGCCCGAATCTGTCAGGATCACCCGAAACGATTTATGGGCCTTGCCACAATGCCCTATCTTGATTCTGATCTCGCGGTAAAAGAGCTTGAATACTGCATCGATCAACTGGGCTATAAAGGGGCCTGTATCGGGTCCAATATCAAAGGGATCCGGCTGGACGACCCGGTTTTTCATCCCTTCTATGACCGGATGAATGAATACGGTTTGCCGATACATATCCATCCACGAGGACCGGTGGAGGCCGAGACCTTTAAGGATTATCGCATGGGACCCATGATCGGCTTCGAGGTGGACCTTTGTGTGGCAGTGGCACGGCTTGTTTTCAGCGGACTCCTGGAGAAGTACGCCAATCTGAAGTTCATTGTTTCGCACCTGGGCGGAGGAATCCCCTTTTTGTCCACCCGCATCAACGACTGCTACCAGGCTTACCCGGAATGCCAGGTGAATATCAGCGAACCTCCAATAGAACAGCTCAAGCGAATCTATTATGACACGGTCAGTTTTTCGGAACCGGCCCTGATGTGTGTCTATAACTTTGCCGGTCCCGGGCAGATGGTGCTCGGTTCCGACTATCCTCACGTCATAGGGGATATCAACCGCGCCGTAACCTCCATCCAGGGACTCTCAATCCCGGAGGAAGAAAAAGAGATGATCTTTTCCAGGAACTTGCTCTCATTAATGGGGCACCGGACCTGAAAACAGCAAGGGAACTCCGGTAAAGTTTGGGGGGCAGGCAAAAAGGTGATGATGGCGGATAGAGCCGATACCATGAGAAGTGGCTCTTGAGCAACCGAAAATGATCATCTTGAGACCCATATTTTGGAATTCCATGGTCTTGACATGGAATCGGTCATATAGGGGCAGTGCCATATATGGTACTGAATTGGAATGATCAAACGGGCTCTATTTAAAAAATTCCATTCAGTTCGCTGCGGTGGGGTATGATTTTTCAGGCAATGGTGAATTAACTTAATCTTTTTAAGGAGGTGCAAAAATGAAAGGAAGGCAAATTTTTAAAAATCTGGGTTTGGCAAGGGTGGCCGTTTTGGTGACGGTGATTTTCTTCTTCATGATAAGTTTTGCATGGGGAGCTCAGTGGCCCAAAGATGCAAAAGTGATTTCACCTTCTCCGGGAGCCTCGGTCCATATGGTTCAGGTAGCCGTGGGCAAAGTCATAGAAAAATACACTCCAATAGAGAAATGGATCGTTCAGCCACTGGGTGGTCCAAGCCTCTGGCTGCCCCTGATGAAACAAGGGAAGTGTGACTTTGCAAATCATAACTCTGCCGATATCATTAACGCCTTTTTAGGCCGCGGGCTGTACAAAAAAATGGGCCCTCAGGATGTTCGAACGGTTGGGGCAGGACATGATTATATGTTTATGTTCTGGACAACCCCGGACACCGGGATACAATCGCTGTCCGATCTGAAAGGGAAAGTCGTCTATGTTGCCCAAAAGGCAAACCCAATGTTCTGGGAAATGGCGAAACAGCAATTGGCCTCCGTTGGACTGACTGTGGACGATTTAAAAGCCAAGCTTACGTTCGGCGTTATAAGAAATGCCGCAAGGGACATGATCGAAGGCAGAGTGGCTGCCATGCTTTGCCCCGCTGTCCCCAGCGCGGTCATGGAAGTTAATGAAGCCAAAGGGGAATGCAAGTTTGTCAACCTGACAAAGGAGCAGGCCAAGTATGTGGTGGAACATAATGAAGGATACTTCATGCAGGATATTGCAGCGAATGACAAAAGGTTCCGAAATAAAAGCGCTGTGCCCAATGCTATATGCTTTCAAAATGCCATGTTCACCTCAGCGAGTATGGATCCGGACGTCGTCTATGGAGTGGCTAAGGCGATCTTTGAGCACACAGACGAATTTAAGGATGCCCATCCCCAGGCAAAATACTGGTCTCTAAAGCACAGGCCCGTGGCCAATGCCGTCCCCTACCATGAAGGGTCTATCCGGTATTTCAAGGAAAAAGGGCTTTGGACCGCCGAGGCCCAGGCCTACCAGGAAATGATGCTGAAGAGACAAAAAGATCTGTTGAAGTAGATTGAAACACGAATTAAAAATGCTTTACAATCCCATTCCCTGTCCCGCTTTTCGTCCAGGGTAAGCGGGACGGGGTTTTTTTGATACCAACGCCTGAGGGAGACGGATGCTGTGGACGATTTTGAAATTGGCACAAGATGGAAGGACCGGGGTCTGAGATCAAAACTGGCATGTCTTGTATCATTTATCTGGTCACTGTATACCCTCGCCTATCTGTGTAACGTTTTCTTCTATTTGGGACTGGTTGTTTACCCCATCACCCACAGGGCCATCAGTTCCGGCCTGATCTGTACCCTCGTGTTTCTCATGTATCCCCCCCAAAAAGGGGCCTCGAGGGAAAAGCTGAAATGGTACGATCTCCTTCCGATCCTCATTGTCATCATCGGCGCAGCTTACATCGCCATAAACGCTAACGAGTTGGTCTCTGAGGGAAGATTGATCCCCTATCCCTATGAGATGGCCTTTGCCGCCTTTTTTGTTGCCCTACTTGTCGAGGCCATAAGAAGAACCATTGGACCGATTTTATCCTGTTTAATCATCCTCGCTTTTTTCTATCCCATCTACAGTGATCATTTCCCCGGCTTTCTACACAGCACGGGTTTTTCCTATGACATGATGTTTGGGTTTGTTTATCTCAGTTCAGAGGGTGTCTGGGGGATGGTATTAGGCATTGTATCCACAATTGTCGCAGGATTTATCTTGTTTGGGGGCGTCCTCAGGGCCACGGGTGCAAGCCGATTTTTTAATGAGCTTGCCCTTTCCAGTGTTGGATCGATGAGAGGCGGGCCTGCCAAAGCGGCCGTTGTTGCGAGCACACTGTTTGGGACCATTTCAGGATCGACCGCAGCCAATGTCGCTACAACGGGCACAATCACCATCCCGTTGATGAAAAAGACCGGTTATGAAAGAAACTATGCCGGGGCGGTCGAGGCTACGGCATCCCTTGGCGGGATGTTCATGCCCCCTGTCATGGGAGCGACAGCTTTTCTCATCGCTGAATTTCTTCAGATATCCTATTGGAGCGTCTGTGTCGCCGCCTTTCTCCCCGCTATTGCCTATTATTTGACCCTTCTTATACAAGTCGATTTAGAAGCGGCCAAAATGGGTCTCAGAGGTCTGCCAAGGGAGGACCTGCCGTCCCTGATAGAAACCTTAAAAGGAGGCTGGCAGTATCTGCTTCCTTTTTTCTTCCTCCTGTTTCTCCTGGGGGTACTCAGGTACTCGGCACAAACCTCAATCATGTATACGTTGGGGGCCCTGATCATCGTGGGTTCGTTCAAAAAAGAAAGCCGACTCACGCCGAAAAGACTGGTTTCCGCCTTTGAGGACGCTGCCAGAGGGATGCTGCCCATCATTCCCCTCTGCACGGCGATCGGCATCCTCGTCGGAGCCCTGTCCATGACAGGGGCAGGAACGAGTTTAAGTTCAGGGCTTATGGATGCAAGTGGAGGGCATCTCCCGATTCTTTTAATCATGACGGCATTCGCTGCCTTTATATTAGGAATGGGCATGACGGCCGTATCTGTATATATCCTGACGGTTGTCTTGCTTGCCCCCGCTCTGATAAGAGCAGGCGTAGAGCCCATTGCAGCCCACATGTTTCTGTTCTACTTCGGGTGCCTTTCGTTCATCACGCCGCCGGTCTGTGTGGATGCCTATATCGCGGCCGGTATCTCCGGGGGCAGTCCATTTAAAACGGGTTTCCGCGCCATGCGCCTTGCCTTTGCCGCTTTTCTTGTTCCCTGGGCCTTTGTGTTTAACCCCGGCATCTTGATGATTGGATCCCCACTGCACGTCATCATCACCTTTTTCTTCGTCACACTGGGTGCAGTGGCCGTGGGGTGCGCCTTTGAAAACTTTGTTCTCACAAACCTCAGGAAGTGGGAGTTTGTCCTTTTGGTCCTGAGCGGCCTCTGTGTATTTATCCCTCATTTATTGACCAGGGGAATAGGGATGGTCTTTCTGGCTGTTTTTTTAGCTCATCAGTTGAAACAGGCAAGACAGGCCGAAAGATGATACCCCTTCGGGCCCTGCCGTCCAATAGAAACCAAAGCCCTGCTTTCGGGCTGTGAAAGGGGTCAAATCTTCTGTTGACTTATTCCTGAGGCGGGCAATCTCTTGTGCTGTAAAGGTTACGAAAAGAGGTTCATTC
>CAYRFN010000214.1:0-6665 GCA_964423495.1 uncultured Desulfobacteraceae bacterium | reverse complement strand
CTTTGTTCATCATGGTAATGCATACCGGGCTGGTTTCCATAATATGGGCAACAAAATCTCGCTCCTTGCGCAGGGCCTCTTCAGCCTGCTTGCGCTCAGCCAGTTCTCGCTGAGCCGCCTGGAATAGATCCCTGTTCTCAATGATCAGACGCTGCATTTCGAGTGTATCCTCAACCTTGGACAGCACTTCATCCATATCCAGGGGCTTGGTGATGTAGCCCGAAGCGCCATTGTTCAGGGCCTGTACCGCGGTTTTCAGAGAGGCATAGCCGGTGACAATGATCAACGCCATGTAGGGATGCATTTTCTTCAGAGGTGTCAGTAGATCTATCCCTTCCATGTCAGGCAATCTGATGTCTAATAGGACTACATTGAAGAATTTCTTCTGTGTCTTCTCTAAGGCATCTCGGCCTGTTTGTGTTGTCTCTGTCTCGTAGCCCTTCTTCTTGAAAATAAGCGCCAGATTCCTGCACGTATTCTCATCGTCGTCAACAATCAGGATACTAACTTTTTCATCCATCCTACACCTTTCACTGGATGGAATCCTTCGGGCGAGCAAAATCAATAAGGCTTCTGATGATCCCCTCGGATGTCCCTACTCCCCTCTCCAGTATTTCTAGCGCCTCCTTTACCTCAGGCTCTGGCTCTTCCAGGGCCATGTTGAGAAAGTAAGTGGCGTTCCTGATAGCCCCTAAGGAGTTGCGCAGTTCGTGTCCTATGCCGCGGGCGATTTGTCCCAGCTCAGTCAGCTTCTCCGGGCGCACCATATGCTCTTGCATCTCCTTGCGCTTGGTCTCTGATACTTCAAATGCAGCAATCCGTCGGCGCAACATTACCAATTCATTTATAAGTTGCTGCTTGGTTTTATATGAATCTTTTTTTGTCATTCTATTGCAGTGCGAAAAGGGTCATGTAGCAAAAAACACCTAATCACTCACAACAAGAAACGAATGTTGAACCCCAAACTCCCTGGCGGCTTCTCTGGAAAACATCAAGATATCTACTCTCCTCGACCACCGCTTGCTCATCCTGTCCTCAAAGGCAAAAGAGCCGTGCCCTTCAATGACCACAGTATCTCCGAAGGTAAACCCATATTCCTTCTCAAGGTCCCTGGACAGCGCAACCATCCCGCCTCTAACTCGTTTATTTGAGGCAGTGATTTCAGGAGTGCTGTCTGTCTGGGCCACTACTGGGTTGTAAGCACTGACCACGACGGGAACGAACCTCATAGCCCTTATACGATCTTTTGCTCGCTCCAAAGACCCGCCAACCCGTTTATCCACTATATCAACACTCTGCCTCTTCTCCATCTCCGGGACGGCCACGAACGGCCTGGCGAGTATCGAGATTGCGGCCGTCACTGCGATAGCCAGGATCGCCTTCTTCAACTTTTTTGCTCTATTTTCCATTGCCAAACATTATTTCTCCTATCTTGTCCCGACCATCTCAGGAAGCTCCAATTTTCCTTCCTACCCCTGGGCCTTGATCTCGTCGAGCCTCGGACAGGAAAAGGTTAGGGGAAATTTAGTGAGGGTAAAGATAACCACTTATCAATCAGCATCTTTTATGCCAGTGAAAAATCTCCTCCTATCATTTTGAATTCATTGCTATATTTCAACGAGGGAGTATGCTTAAAAGGAAAATCGGGACGCAGAATCTATGGCATGGTCACCATAATATATGGCACGGATGCCATAGAGGATAGTGACCGCTATAAAAGCCGTTCTTTTAGGGTCCACCAGGGCCTCTTGAATCCTCCTGACATTCTTAGACATGGCAAGTGCCTTTTTATTCTTCTTGTGTCACCCTCATTACTTCTTCTAACGTTGTGATTCCATTTTTTGCCTTTTCCAGTCCATCTTCTAACAGGGTTTTCATGCCCTGTCCCCTCGCAGCCTCCTTGATCTCATCTTCAGAAGCCTTCTTTGCTATCAATTTGCTAATATCCCTATTAATAACTATAATCTCAAAGATTCCAACCCTGCCCCTGTAACCAATGTTACTACAAACTTCACACCCTTTTCCCTTGAAAAATGTTGTATCTAACGAAAGCCCTAAACCTTTAAGCAACCTCTCATCAGGGTGGTATTCCTTCTTACATCTCGGGCAAATCCTTCTAACAAGACGCTGGGCAAACGAACAGTTAAGCACAGAGCCTATTAACCCTGCCTCGACCCCAATATCAATAAGTCTCGTAATGGCCCCAACAGCATCGTTCGTGTGAAGGGTGCTGAGAACCAGATGACCCGTTAAGGCGGAGCGTATTGCAATCTCTGCGGTTTCAAAATCCCGTATTTCACCAACATAGACAATATCAGGGTCCTGGCGTAAGATAGACTTGAGGGCATTGGAAAAGGTAACTCCAGCTTTGAGGTCAACATTGCTCTGGACTATCCCTTTGATTTCATATTCAATCGGGTCCTCAATGGTCATTATATTTTTATCTTCCATATTTAAGGAATTAATAAAGGAATAAATCGTTGTCGTCTTCCCGCTGCCGGTAGGGCCGGTAGCAAGGATTATCCCCTTTGTATTATTGATCATTTTTTTGAAGGTACGTAAATCCTCATCGGATAAGTTAAGCTCTGAAAGTGTAGGGACTCCCCTGGTTTTATCTAAAATCCTTAAAACAATATTTTCCCCATACATAGAAGGAAAGGTAGATGTACGAATACCAATACTCCTATCCCTGATAATAAGACCTATCCTGCCATCCTGCGGGATTCTCTTCTTCGTAATATCCAGCCCGGACATGATCTTTATCCTGGATGTGACTGGAGCAATCAGTCTGATTGGCAGCTGACGCCTATTGTAAAGAAAACCATCAATACGGAAACGTACCACCATAGAATCTCTCTTGGGTTCGAAATGGATATCACTGGCACCTTCAAGAATTGCCTGGGCAACATAACTGTTGACGAGTTTGATGATCGGTGGCTCGGCCGCTTCTTTCTTAAGACGTATTTCAATTATCTCCTTGGCATATTCCGCCTCTTCTTTCTTCTCTGTCTCCTTGAACTCCTCTGCAAGATGTTCAATAAGTTCTTTTCTCGCATCTCCTATGCCATACCACTGATCAATCGCCACATTAATGCTCTCACTGGAGGATATCACGGCCTCAACTTTGCATCTGGCCACTGCGGACATATCATCAATGGAAATGATGTCCAGAGGGTCAGACATGGCGATTGTCAAAACATCTTCTATCTTGAACACGGGAATAATCTTATAGCGGCGTGCAATCTTCTCAGGGATAAGCTCCAATACCTGACGGTCTATAGTATAATTCCCAATATTCACATATGGGACATTTATCTTCTCGCCTATGAAGGTAGCCAGTTGTTCTTCTGTCACAAACTTCAATTTTACTAATATCTTGCTCAGGGTTTCATCTTCACGCTGCGCCTGCATTTCGGCGACCCTAAGTTTTTCTCTGGTTAGCAAACCTTCATTTACAAGAGCCTGCTTAAGACGGTCCAAGACCTTGATACTGATAATTTTGCCTTTTTTTTGGGATGGATTAATCATGATTGATGATTGATGATTGAATATTGAAAATCATTTACTTCAACAATCCTACCTCAAGCTATTTAACAGGGCAGGTAGCTAGATGCTACTGATGTAGAACATCTTATCAACTGACCAGATATATGCTTTCCTGATTTGTTTTTGGTAACGACAAAGATAATTTCACACAGCGATGTGCAAAGTTCTTAGTGCGTTGCTTCAATTCTTTTTCATCCATATCATCCCCCAATATTCAATTGTCAATAGTCAATCCAAACAATCGTCAATCCAACAGGTACTTCCTTATCATGTTCACCAGCTCATCCATTTCAAAAGGCTTTGTAACATATTCGTCTGCACCGGTTTCCTCTCCCAGCTCGATATCGGTTTGCTGTGCCCTGGCAGTCAGCATTATTATGGGAATGTGTTTATAGGATTCATCGAATTTGAGGAGCCTGGCAATTTTGTAGCCATTTATCTTGGGCAGCATGATATCCAGAAGGATGAGATCAGGATTTTCTCTCTTTGCCTTGAGCAATGCCTCTTCACCATCATTGGCCACCAGACATTCAAAGCCCTCAAGTTCCAGCCCGAACTGAATAGTCTCCACAATGTCTTCCTCGTCATCTACAATCAGGATTCTCTTCTTATCCATGATCTCACCTCGCTCTATTGAATATTGGCGATTGTTTATTGTCGATTGTTGATGATCAATCGTCACTTGTTTGTTTTTTTATTTTTTTCTCTGTGCTTTCTTTCTTTTTGTGATGAAAATTGATGATAATTCATAATCCCTAAATTCCTGAATTCCTCAATCCCTAAATCGTCAATCTTCAATCGTCAATCTTCAGTCCCTGTGCCTTTTTCATTAGTTCATCCGCCGTAAACCCATCCTCCGGATAGGTTGCTACTGCTGAGGACAGGTTAATCTTCACAGATTTATTTACCTTAAGTGTTTGCTTGGAGAGCACTTCCTTTAGCCTGTTGTCCAGAGCATAGGCCCCTTCTTTGGGTGTATCAGCCAAAATCATTATTACCCGACCGGTTGTTGGATTTTGTAGAATATCTGTGGTCCTACGGATAGCATTTTGAACAAGCTGTTTAACTTCATGTAGTAGCTTATGTGCCTTTCTCTCCCCATAGGCTTTACTCAGATAATCAAATTCCTCTATTTTCACTATCATCAATGACAAGGGGGCATCCTTTGCTTTTGCCCTTTCGATTTTTCTATCCAGGTAATCCTTTAAGTTCCTCTCAGGGTTATATATTGGCACTGTAAAGGTAAATTTAGAGCCTTTACCCTTCTCACTTTCTGCCCATAGCTTACCCCCGTGGGCTTCAACCAGCCCCTTGACAATGGACAGACCTAATCCTGTCCCCTTTATTCCCCTGGTCAGTGATTCCTCAACCTGATAGAATGGATCAAATACCTTTTCTAATTCATCAGAGTTGATACCTATACCGGTATCTGCCACAGAAACTTCGATGAAATCTCCGGATAGTTCATCCTCTTGACCCCGAACTAACTTTGCTGAAACATAAACCTGCCCTCCTTTGGGGGTAAACTTGATGCTATTTTCAAAAAGATTAATAAATATCTGCTCAATTTTATCCGAATCTCCATAGGCCCGGGGTAGATCAGATGGTATCTCCTTGTGGATGGATATAGCCTTTTCCTTGGCCCTGGATGTTAAAGGGACTATTGCCATATCCAACAAGGCACCTAATTGTAAGGGTTTTAACTCAATCCTCAGTCTTCCTGACTCTATCTTAGAGATATCCAGTACATCATTGATAATGCCTGACAGTCTAACGATGTTTCTATCGGCCATAGAGAGAAATCTCTTCTGATTCTCATTTATTGCCCCTGCTTTTTCCGCCACGATTATATCCACAGCATTTTTTATGGAGGTAAGGGGGGTTCTCAGTTCATGCCCCACTATAGAGATAAACTCTGACTTCATGCGGTCAGTCTCTTTCTCTTTGGTAACGTCTAAGACTACGCCATTCCAAAGGATGCGGCCATCTGCCAAAGAATGTGGATCAGCAGAGGAGCGAAGCCACTTTATTACTCCTTGTTCCTCTATGCGAAATTCCATCGTCCAGGTCTTCATGGCCCGTGCCGACTCATCAAGCATCTGATTTATCATGCCTGAGTCCTTCAGGATAATCTTGCTAAAGAACTTAGCTGGGTCAGCCATGATCTCTTCCGGAGAAAGATTTATAATTCTGGAGGCGCCTTCACTCACGAACGGAAAAGATATGGTCCCATCTTTCTTGCGTAATAACTGATAGACAAACCCGGGGATATTCGATGCAATTTCCTGGTACCTTGCCTCGCTTTCCCGCAACGCCTCTACTGCCTGATTGCGCTCGGTGACATCTCGAATCGATATGAGGTACGCGCTTTGCCCTTCCCATTCCGTTTCCACCGCCCGCATCTCCCCTGTACCCAGGTCTCCCCTGCTGCGGATAATGTCAATCTCCGTCATTTCACCTGCCACAATAGGAAAACCAAACAATTTGCCCTTGAATTCCTCTGCCTTCCGGCCAAAGAGGGACACTGTAGACGGGTTCATAAAACGAACTATTCCTTCCCTGTCTGTAACAATGATGCCATCAACGTTCCTGCCCACTACGTTGCGGAAGCTTGCCCTACTGGTCTCCAGAGCCTCATTTGTCTCCTGCAAATCCTCCAAAATATTTAATGTTGCGTCCTGGGCTTGTGTTAAATCTCTGGTCCGCTCCTCAATCCTCTTCTCCAGGTTTTCAAACCGCCCGGCAAAGCTCGTCTTTTCATCCCCAATACTGTCAGTGTAGTCCTGTCCTGACAACGACTCAACCTTTGACTTCATTAGGTATCTTTCCCTCTAACTCTCTCCAGCTCTTCTTCCAACTCTGCAATCTTCTTCTTCAGCTCCACCATCTTAAGCTCCCTTCCCACCGCGACTTTATTAAACTTCTCAAGCTGTTCTGCCCTCTTCTCTGCTACTTCTTTTGCCTTCTGCGCCTCTTCATTGGCTACGTGTAGTTCTTCTGCACTCGATTCTAATTCCTCATGGGCCTGTTGTAATTCCTCAATCTTAGATTCCAACTCTTCTTTTAGGAGGCTGTCCGAGAACATCCTCATTCCCATAGAAAAAAATCTAAATTATTTT
>CAYRFN010000213.1:4450-6682 GCA_964423495.1 uncultured Desulfobacteraceae bacterium | reverse complement strand
TGATCCTCCTGGCCATCGAGGATGTGACTGAGCGTGAATATTATAAAAGACATCTTGAGGAACTTGTTGAAAAGCGAACGGCCGAAATCAGAGTAGCAAGGGAAGAGGCGGAAAAAGGCAAACAAATCGCTGAAGCCGCACTTTTCGAAATAAAGAAGTTAAAAGACCAACTTGAAGCTGAGAGAGCGTATCTACAGGAAGAAATCAAGCTGGAATACAACCATGAGAACATTATTGGTCAGAGTGATGGGATCAATTACGTGCTCTATAAGGTTGAACAAATTGCCCGCAGCAATACAATCGTCCTGGTTCTTGGCGAGACCGGAACCGGCAAAGAGCTGGTCGCCAGGGCCGTTCACGGCTTAAGCCTGCGCAAAGAGCGAGCGTTGGTGAAAGTGAATTGCGCCACACTACCTTCAAACCTTATCGAAAGCGAGCTGTTTGGTCATGAAAAAGGTGCTTTCACCGGTGCTCATTCCAGACACTTGGGGCGATTTGAGGTCGCCGACGGCACCACCCTTTTTCTGGATGAGATTGGTGAGTTGCCGCTGGAATTGCAACCCAAGTTGCTCAGAGTGATCCAGGATGGTGAGTTTGAAAGGTTGGGCAGCTCCCATACGATCAAGATCGATGTGCGGATTATTGCGGCCTCAAATCGCAATCTGGAAGAGGAAGTCCGCAGGGGCCGGTTCCGTGACGATCTATGGTACCGCTTAAATATCTTCCCTATTACCATGCCGCCGCTCCGGGATCGGTTGGATGACATTCCACTTCTTGTGGACTTTTACGTCAAAAAGATCTCCAAGCGAATGGGCAAGTCAATTGAGATCATTCCGACAAGCGTCATGAATGCCTTGCAGAATTATCACTGGCCCGGCAATGTTCGGGAACTGGAAAACGTCCTCGAACGTGGGGTGATTAACTCCTCGGGGCCCAAGCTGCGCCTGCTGGATGAACTAAAGACTCGGCAAAAGGATTTATCGACTGCGCAAAAGACGCTGGAAGCGGTTGAGCGCGAACATATTGTGCGAATCCTGGAGCAAACCCAATGGAAGGTCGGCGGAAAAAACGGGGCGGCCGAGATCCTTGGGCTCAACCGCAGCACGTTGCGGGCCCGAATGCGAAAACTTGGAATACACAAGCCATGAACCTGCTTGCTCTATCATTGAACCGAGCCAGGCTATCTGAAAACATAAACCGAGTCTTTATGCTGATCCCAGGAGATACCAGATAAAGGGTATCTTCCCATAACCTCAATATTTTTAGAAGCCTCCTTAAATTCATCGTCTTGCATCTCAATTTGTTTCACAGGACCTTGCTCACATTCGGCCAGTGTGATCAAAAATGGTGGCCATATATGACCATTGGTCAATTGTGACGCCATTTTTACTTTCATTCGGCTCTTCCCCGGTGGTTTCTGTAAGCGACTATTCATTTAGAATCAATAAGATAGAAGAATGTCTATGGGCCAGCCATGCCTGGCACGAAGCTTGAAGTGATAATCTTCAATCCGTTTATAAAGGACTGAAATCAACCGGTATCAGGGATGGTTAGTCGGAGTAAATCCCCGTCTTTGCCGGAGAGATTCTCAAGTGATTAAGGAAACAGTCCGGCGTTTGAGATTTGCATCGTGGAGAGGAGAGTGCCCTTATGATCATTGTCAGGATCACAATGAATGTACTTCCTGAAAAGCAGAAAGAGGTTATGCAAACGCTTCTCTCCATGATTGAGTCGGCGGAAAAGGAGAAGGGTTGTCTGAGCTATGACGTCTTTTGTGATCTGGAAGACAACCACGTTTTCAGTCTGATCCAGGAGTGGAAAACCCGTGAAGACTTGGACCGTCATATACGGTCTGAAAGATTCAGTGTTTTACTCGGGACAAAGAGCCTTTTGGCCAAACCGTCGGAAATTAACATCCATACGGTCTCCCATTCGGAAGGAATGGAGGTCGTCAATGCCCTCAGGGGCAAGGGAACCTCTAATAAAAAACTTCTAAAAAGAAAGGAGAATATTTATGCCTTGGGATAATAACCCAGGAGGACAGCAAGGGGGCCATCCAGATCTTCCCGAAATAATCAAGAAAGTGGGAGATTCGCTGAGCCCCGGGAAGGGAAGAAAGCCGCTTTGGCTTATTGTGATCGTCATTGTTCTCGCGATCATTTTGGCTTATACCGCCTTTTACACCATTGCCCCCGGCCATCAGGGGGTCATTCTGCGATTTGGCAGGTATTC
>CAYRFN010000213.1:0-4350 GCA_964423495.1 uncultured Desulfobacteraceae bacterium | reverse complement strand
TTTACACCATTGCCCCCGGCCATCAGGGGGTCATTCTGCGATTTGGCAGGTATTCCGGCCTGGTCCTGCCGGGGCTTCACTTCAAGATCCCTTTTGGGGTCGACACGGTTTTCAAGGTCTATACGGAACAAGTGGACACGGAAACCTTTGGTTTCAAAAGCGTCCGCCCCGGTATTCGGACCCAGTATGAAAAGAGCGCCGCGACGGAACAGGAATCTCTCATGCTCACCGGGGACCTGAACGTCATCGATGTGGAGTGGATCGTCCAGTTCCGGAGGGAAGACCCCCGGAAATACCTCTTTAATGTACGGGACCCGATTATGGCAATCCGGGATATCAGCGAATCGGTGAATCGGCGCATCGTGGGGAACAGGAGCTTTGACTATGTACTCCAAAACCGTGAAGAGGTGAACAAGATGGCCCAGGAGGAGCTTCAGAAGATTCTCGATGAGTATGAAACCGGAATCCGTGTAGTAAACGTGAGACTCCAGAACGTGGTCCCCCCGGATCCCGTAAAAGGCGCCTTCAACGAGGTAAACGAGGCCCAGCAGGAAAAGGAGAGACTCATTAACGAGGCCCAGGAGACCTATAACAGAGAGATTCCAAAGGCCAAAGGAGAGGCGGAAAGAACGATCAACGGTGCCCGGGGGTTCGCGCTCGAGCGGGTGAACCACGCCAAGGGTGATGTGGCCAGATTCTCGGCCGTTCTCAAAGAATACGGAAACGCGAAAGAAGTCACCAAACAGCGCCTCTATCTGGAGGCCTATCAGACGATCCTGCCCAACGCCAAACAGATCTACATTATCGACAGTGAGCAGAAAGGCTTACTGCCGCTTCTCCAACTCAATCAGCAGGACACAAAAGGGGGTGAAGCACAATGAGACGAATGGGCGCTTTTATAGGTATTGTAATCGTTATCTTTTTATTTCTCTTGATTTCAGGGGCCTTTTACACGGTTAGCGAATGGGAACAGGTGGTGATCACCCAGTTTGGAAGACCGATTGGAAAACCAAAGACCGAGGCGGGCCTCAAATTCAAGATCCCCTTCATTCAGGACATCCATCGCTATGAGAAGCGGATTATGAGGTGGGATGGAGACCCCAAAGAGATACCCACACGGGACAAGCGGTTTATCTACGTGGATACAACGGCCCGGTGGCGAATCGTGGATGCGCAGAAATTCCTGGAGGTTCTTGGCACTTACACTCAGGCGTACGCCAAGCTCGACGACATCATTGACGCTGTTCTCCGGGATTATGTTTCGGCGAATCCTCTGGTGGAGCTCGTCCGGACCACAAACGAGATGCCGACCGTTGAGGAGGTGGAAGGAAAGGTTCTCTCACCGTTCCAGGACGAAGCTACTGCCCCGGAAACCGTTCGCCTGGGCAGAGAGAAGATCACCCGGGCGATTCTGGCCGAGGCTTCAAAGGCGATGTCTGCCTTTGGTATGGACCTGGTCGATGTGCGCATCAAGCGGATTAACTACGTCGAGCAAGTCCGTAAGAAGGTTTACGAGCGGATGGTATCGGAAAGAAAGCGCAAGGCTGCCCAGTTTCGATCGGAGGGAGAGGGCAAAAAGGCAGAGATTCTCGGCCAGATGGATAAGGAGCTGAAATCCATCATCTCGGGGGCATACCGGACGGCCGAGGAGATCCGAGGAGAGGCGGATGCCGAGGCGACCAGGATCTATGGAGACGCTTATAATCAGGATCCGGCCTTCTATGCCTTTTTTAAGACGCTGGAGACTTACAAAGGGGCCGCCTATAAGAACGCCTTTGTTATTCTTGGAACCGACTCCGACTATTACCGGTTTCTGAAGACCATCCCGAAATGAGCAAGGATGATTTTGATATGCGAAAGGAGAGCCTATGAGAACCTTGCTGATTTATCCGGAGTACCCGGCTACCTTTTGGAGTTTCAAATACGCCCTTAAATTCATTCGCAAAAGGGCGGCCTTGCCCCCCCTGGGCCTTCTGACAATAGGAGCAATGCTTCCCAAAGAATGGCCCAAGAAGTTGGTTGATGCAAATGTGGCGAAACTCAATGACAGAGACCTGGCATGGGCTGATTGGGTGTTTATCAGCAGCATGGCTTTGCAAAGAGAGTCAGCACGTGAAATCATCGCCCGGTGTAAGGAGGCAGGCCTTAAGATCGTTGCTGGCGGGCCGCTCTTCACCAGCGAATACGATCAATTTGAGGATGTGGACCATTTTGTACTGAATGAGGCCGAACTGACCCTGCCCCCTTTTCTGGCGGATCTGGAGAAGGGGTGCGCTCAGCACATCTACGAGACGTCCGAGTTTTGCGACATTCGTAGAACACCTGCTCCTATGTGGGATTTGATCGATTTGAAACACTATGCCACGATGGGCATCCAGTTTTCGCGTGGCTGTCCATTCAATTGTGAGTTCTGTAACGTAACCGCATTATTCGGGCATCGGTCACGCATGAAAACAGCCGAGCAGATTATTGCCGAGCTGGACGGGCTTTACAATCTAGGATGGCGTGGACACGTCTTTTTTGTGGATGACAACTTTATCGGCAACAAAGTCTATCTCAAGGCCCATCTCCTGCCCGCACTCATCCAATGGCAGAAAGACAGGAAGGAAATACCTTTTAACACTGAGGCCTCGGTCAATCTGGCCGATGATCCGGCATTGATGGAGATGATGGTCAAAGCGGGTTTTGATACGGTCTTTATCGGTATCGAAACGCCCAATGAAGAAAGCCTGGCTGAATGCAACAAACAGCAGAACAAGAACCGGAACCTGATCGAGAGTGTAAAGCTCATGCAGCGGGCCGGACTGCAAGTGCAAGGAGGCTTCATTGTAGGATTCGACAGTGACACGCCTTCCATCTTTGAGCGGCAGATTGAGTTTATCCAAAAGAGCGGCATAGTTACGGCCATGGTGGGCTTACTAAACGCTCCTCCCGGCACAAGGCTTCACGAACGAATGAGAGAGGAGGGCCGCCTGATCGACTTTATCTCTGGAGATAACGTAGATGGCACAACCAACATCCTTCCTAGAATGGGGCTTGATGTATTGCGCGAAGGATACGCAGACTTAATGCAGCACATTTACTCACCCGAGCATTATTATAAACGAGCGATGACCTTCCTCCGGGAGTATAATAGACCAAAGGTTAGGATCCCCCTGGAATTTCAACGTCTGCTGGCAGTCCTGCGTTCAAGCATCCGCCTGGGCATTTTCGGAAAGGAGCGATTCCAATATTGGAAGATGTTCTTCTGGACTCTTTTCCGTCGTCCTCAATTTTTTGCATTGGCTATCACCCTTGCGATTTACGGCCATCATTTCCGTAAAATCTGCAAATTGAAGATTGCTCAGTGAGTCGGAAAAGGTGCCAATAGCTCTCCGTTGTGCCAATATCGCTCACACTAATTCTTGGTAGTGTCTGCAACTACTGAAGTACAGGGGGCAATGAAAAGCCAAAAAAGGGATGTATGAGCTTTTTGTTTTCATACATGGGGAAGATTTTGCAGTGGGTAGAAAGCCAACCTATGAAGAGTTAGAATAATTGGTTAAAGATATAGAACAGGAAGCCCATGAGAGCACTCGGACACCGGAAAAGAAATATCGTGGAAATGAATGGGAAAACCGGTCAGGTACTGACCGGGGCCGATAACCTCATCCAACTCATTGGTCGCAAGGTCATCGTAGGCAAAAACATCACAACATAATTCAAGGAGGTATTATCAATGAAACCAGAAACTGGAGGGAAAATTAAGTATGGAGTTTGGGGTCTTATTGTTGGGGCAGTCATCGCAATGATCATCGGTTTTGCGTGGGGGGGTTGGACAACCTCCGGCACGACCAAAACGATGACCGAGGAAGCGGTCTTGGCGAGCCAGGCGGCGATCTGCGTCGCCCAATTTATGAAGGAACCGAATCATGAGGAGAAACTCAAAGAATTTGAGAAACTAAGCAGCTGGGAAAGAGCTAAATTCATCGAAAAGGGTGGCTGGGATAAAATGCCTGGGCAGAAAAAGGCTGACTATGCTGTGAGCCGAGCATGCGCCGATGGGCTTGAACTTCTTATAAAAAAATGAGTTGGCTGATAAAGGTAATTCATATGTGGATTACCTTTTTCAATAAAAAGGGACGGTCGCTTTACTCGCTTCACATCTGTCATATTCTTCTGCCGGGAATCGCAACTTTAGTCATCCTTGGGAGAATCATAGACGGAAAAAAGGCTTTGTTGTCAAGAAATATACAACAAACATACGGAGTCTTGGGGTCATATAATGAACTATGGGTAATGATTGGATAAAGAGTTATGTGGGTATGCAGTTCGCTCAAGTACCCACTACATATAGTGGTTGAGGTCTCC
>CAYRFN010000212.1:0-6730 GCA_964423495.1 uncultured Desulfobacteraceae bacterium | reverse complement strand
GCGGCCCTATCAATAAGAAAGATGCATGTCGCTTTATTTATGCAAGGATATATAGTAGAATAACTTGGGGGGGGCAGTCTTTAAATATTCCTAAGAGCTGAAGATAACTGCTGAGAAGCTGACAGCCGACCTGGTAGCATCTTCATGCCATGATTGATAATCGAGTATCTTTCCTTTGCATCGTGGCAATATCTCAAGCAGACAGGCCAAGGCAGAAAAACCACATACATTAAATCGGTCATCAACATTTTTCGATTCTTCCCAGAAGCTTTCTGCATCAAGCTGGGATAGACAGGTAAGCAGCTTTTTATCGTGGGTCTCTGATTGATTTTTCAAATATTCGGCTGGCATTTCATGGCCGAATTTTGGGCCTATGTGGGAAAAGTCAACTCCGGCCACAACCAGGGTTGTTTCTTCAGGTTCCATGATTAAATGTCTCAATTTTTTCAGGAAAGGACCTGCCTTGTCCATATAGGAATTTCTGCCGTACTCAGGGAGGTTTGGTCGGACAGGACCACAGAGAATAGGAATAATAGTGAAAGGCTCCTTGGTAAGTAAATGTTGCAAAAAGATGAGTTGAAATTCAATTGAGTGTTCCGATCGATGGGCGAAATCATCGGCAGCAATGATATCACCTCCTATTTCCCGTAATTCATTAACTATGGTTGACTCACTTTTTGTGACTCCCAGTGGAGTTTTAAAAACTTTATCGGTCAAACAAAACAAGTCGTTTATCATATGATGCCCTACACCCAGCAATATTACCCTTGACGGTGCCACATATTTGACCATCTGATAGGCGATCGAGTAGACTTTATATCCAATGGATAAATCAATGTGAGGTGATATCAAGGCCTCAATTTTTCCTTCTGGTTCAGACACAGATGGTTGGCTGGCCAGGATTTCTTCAAGCCTTGTTTTTAGCTCTGATGGGTTCTCAGGATAGGCCTGGCCACAATGAGAACACGGCCTGACTTGTTTTGAGGTGAAGTCATTTACTATTTGATCCCTGGCCGTTCTAAATCTTTCTGTATCGAGCAAGAAAGACTCGTCAAGATTGACCAGTAGACTTTTTACCTCATCTGTTCCTACCAGAATACCCCCTTTTTGCCTCATGAGTTCCATCTGCAGGTCTCTCATGGTTCTGATGCCGTCCAGTAGAGCCATAATTTGATAGAGTGGTAAAGCTATCGCTTTGCCATCCTCAACGAGCCCAAGGTGGTCCCGAATAAGGATTAGCTGCTGGCCACCATGCATAACAGGTGCAAATTCTAAATCACTTCTTGCTCGGGGGACTGTTGTATTCAAGTTTATCCATCTCCTTTGGTCCAGCCTCTTTTGCCAAACTCAATTCCAAATCACATTGGAGGCGTCAGCTTGTCTCTTTCAAGATTTGATGATATCCTATTGGCAAAGCAATTTAAAAAGCAGCTTTTTCGTAGCCTTGATGTAGCTATTTTGTCAAGATCATATTAAAATTCTGCTTTGAATTGTGGAATATATAATAAACGCAGATTTCTTGACTATGTTATACAAATGATTAAATATAAATAATAAAGAATAATATAACTATTTAGAACTTTGAAAATAATTTAGGAAAGGATATGGAGGTTTATATGCCGATGTTTTAGTGCATTTCAGGGCTAAGTTGCCATTCCACAGGATTGAGGTCAGACTTTGTGTCTTTACTTTAAAGAGATCTCCATGCCCCTATAATTAGCTAATGATTTTTTAAAAGCTCTGAATTATTATAAAATTTATTATAAAATAATTAATTGTTGAGAGTGTTATGCCAGGAAAAGACTATTATAAAATATTAGAGGTCTCAAAAACAGTTACCCCAGAAGAGATCAAAAAGGCCTACCGCAAATTGGCCTTAAAATATCACCCCGACCATAATAAAGGGGACAAATCGGCAGAAGCCAAGTTCAAGGAAATAAGTGAGGCCTATGCAGTTTTGAGTGATCCTGAGAAGAAAAAGCAATATGACATGTTCGGCGCGGAAGGATTTCAAAACAAATTCACTCAGGAAGACATATTTCGAGGTTTTGACTTTGGAAGCATATTTCGAGAGTTCGGCTTCGGGGGTGGCGGAAAGAACCAAGATTTTTTTAGCCAAATCTTTGGGGGAATGGGAGATAGAGGTCAGTATCAATACCGTGGATACGGTTCTCCTTTTGGATCTACCTCTCAAGGTTTCCGTGGCCAAACTCAAGGGGTAAAAGGACAGGATGTGATCTATGAACTCTCTTTGCCATTGGAAGAGATAGTCAAAACCACAAATAAGATCATTTCCTATCAAATAGACGGTAATCAGGTGAAGGTCTCTGTAAAGATCCCTGCGGGGATCTCTTCAGGCAAAAAGTTAAGGCTCTCTGGAAAGGGCCATGCTGGTCTTTATGGCGGTCCCCCAGGAGATTTATACATCCAGATTAAGGTGCTTGATCATCCTGTTTTCAAGAGGGAAAATGCCGACCTATTTCTAAAACAGAAAATCAAGTTCTCTGAAGCTGTTCTCGGAACAGAGATCGAAGTTCCAACCATTGATCATAAGAGATTGAAATTGAAAATTCCGCCGGGGACGCAAAACAATGCCAAATTCAGACTTAAAGGATATGGCCTGCCAAATGTCAATGGTAAAGGAAGAGGAGATGCCTTTGCGGGAATCAGCGTTGCTATCCCCAAAAAGATAAATGATAAACAGAAATCAATTGTTAAATCGCTGGCAGAGGAAGGATTATAGTTGCGGAGATAGGTTTTTATGAAAGCTATATGCCTTTTTTCAGGGGGCCTGGATAGTATGCTGGCGGCAAGCCTAATTAGGGTTCAGGACATTGATGTTCTGGCCCTTTTTTTTGAGACACCTTTTTTTACATCCAACAGGGCCAGGGAATCGGCCCAGTCCATGGATTTCCCTTTCAAGGTTGTTAATATCACAGAGCGTCATTTGGAGATAGTCAGACACCCAAAACACGGTTATGGTACAAATATGAATCCATGCATTGACTGTCATGCACTTATGCTTCGTATCGCTGGCGAGATGCTTGAAAAAGAAGGGGCAAGTTTCGTCGTGAGCGGAGAAGTTCTCGGTCAAAGACCAATGTCTCAAAACAGAAAATCATTATCTTTGGTCAGCTCTGAAAGCGGCCTTGGCGGCCTTCTTTTAAGACCCCTCTCGGCCAATCACCTTCCCCCAACTATCCCTGAAGAGGAGGAGTGGGTAAGTAGGGAATTATTGATGGATTTTCAAGGACGGTCAAGAAAACCACAAATGGACCTGGCACTTAGACTGAAAATAGAAAAATACCCCTCTCCAGCAGGGGGATGCCTTCTGACTGATAAGGCCTTTTCACGGCGGCTGAAAGATCTATTTTTTTTCAAAAATGATTTGGAACTAAGAGAGATTGAACTCTTAAAATTGGGAAGACATTTCAGGATCGCTTCCAATACAAAACTTATTGTGGGAAGAAACAAGAAGGAAAACGAAGATATCCGTGCCCTTTCGGGAGATAATGATCTTATCCTTACATCAGATTGTGGACCAGGGCCAGTCGTGCTGATGTTAGGTGATTTTTCGCAAGTATTGCTTGATCTGGCAGCGGCCATTACTGTGGCATACAGTGACACAGACGGATGCGATTCATATGGCGTTAGGGTCATAAGTAGGGAGGGGGATAAAATGTTGATAACAAATGTGCGTGGTAAGGAAGAATTCAGGCAATATATGATCTAAAGAGTTACTGTGTTATTCCTTTAAAGTATTCAATAGTCTTCTTTAGCCCCTCTTCGAGTCCCAGCTTTGGTTCCCAATTAAGCCGCTTTCTTGCTAAGGTAATGTCTGGCTGTCGCTGTAAAGGATCATCTTGGGGGAGGGGTTTAAATGTGATCTTGGACCGACTTCCGGTCAACTTTATAATCATCTTCGCAAGATCCAAGATAGTAAATTCATCTGAAGTTCCTAAATTTACAGGCCCGACAAAATCATCCGGCCCGTTCATCATTCTAATCATTCCCTCTATTAAATCATTCACATAGCAGAAAGAACGGGTTTGTTTTCCGTCGCCATAAATGGTTATTTCTTTGTTCAAGAGTGCCTGAACAATGAAATTGCTGACAACTCGACCGTCATTTGGGTGCATCCTTGGTCCATATGTATTGAAAATCCTGACTACTCTAATGTTTACCTTGTTTTGCCGATGATAATCAAAGAAGAGAGTCTCAGCGCAACGCTTTCCCTCATCATAACAAGATCTTAGTCCTATAGCATTTACATTACCCCAGTAATCTTCCTTTTGAGGATGTATAGTCGGATTACCGTATATTTCACTGGTAGAGGCTTGCAAAATTTTTGCATTAACTCTTTTTGCTAGGCCGAGCATGTTTATAGCCCCAATAACATTTGTCTTTACAGTTTTAACCGGGTTGTATTGGTAATGAATAGGTGAAGCTGGGCAGGCCAGGTTGTATATCTCCTCTACTTCAATAAACTTTGGGTGTACCAAATCATGGCGTATCAATTCAAAATTAGGTTTTCCAAGAAGATGGCTAATATTCTTCTTGCTACCAGTGAAAAAATTATCCAGGCATAAGACATCATGCTCTTCTGCGACAAGACGGTCACAGAGGTGGGAGCCCAAAAAGCCAGCTCCGCCGGTGATTAGTATGCGTTTTTGAATATGTATCATAATGATCCCCGATTAATAGTAGATGGATAGCTTGGTCAAATAATAGTAACGCTAAAAAGTTTTAGCTTTTAAATGAGAGCCCCATAACATTTCTGAATCTAATGGCATGGAACTCTCTTTTAAGAACCAAGAAATTGTTTGCTTGATTGTGATTATTCCTGCTGCCTGAGGCGGGCGGAGAAGGTGCCATGCTTGACGCCCGGAGCTCTGCACGGGGCACAAATCCAGAAAGTCTGCCGCCCGCCTTAGTTTCCAGACCGCCGAGTTCAGAGTGCCTGCCTAGTCGGTTTCTTTAAAGAGAGTCCCCTGCCATTATTAGATACCAGCACTTATGAAGGATACAAATTTATTAGTGCCACAGGTATAAACACATGAGTAGCTACTACTTCAAGTGCGTCAGAGCAGGTTTCCCTATCGGAAAAACGTTGAAGCCGATTTCAAACAATCTCTTATGGTCCAAAATGTTTCTACCGTCAAAGATAAATGTCGGTTTTGTCATTGACTGGTATATCTTTTCAAAATCGAGGTCCGCAAATATTTGCCATTCAGTCATAACAGCAATCGCATCACATCCAGCCGAGGCTTCATAGGGGTCTTCAATATAGCTTATCTTTCTATCCATACCGTTAAGATCTATCCTTGCATTTTTTAAGGCCTTTGGATCTGTAATGACCAATTCAGCCCTTTCATCAAGCAACCTTTTTGAGATAAATATGGCAGGGCTTTCTCTCGTATCTCCAGTGTTTGCCTTAAATGCGAAACCAAAAAGGCAAATCTTTTTGCCTGCTAAGGTATTGAACATTGTGTTTAACATGTTCAATATAAAGCGCTCTTTCTGGTACTCGTTGATTTTAACTACCATCTCCCAGTAATGTGCCACCTCTTTAAGACCATAGTATTGACAAAGATATACCAGATTTAGAATATCCTTTTTAAAACATGATCCGCCGAACCCAATACTGGCGTTTAAAAATTTATTACCCACGCGGCTGTCCATGCCCACGGCATGGGCGACCTCGTTGATGTCGGCATCAGTTTTTTCGCAAAGGGCTGTAATGGAATTTATTGAGGATATTCTCTGTGCCAAAAAGGCATTTGAAACAAGCTTTGAAAGCTCGCTACTCCAGATATTAGAAGTTATTATATGCTCTTTCGGTACCCAATTGACATATATCTCAACCAACTCATCCCGAGCGTTCAAGCCACTCGGTGTTTCCCTTGATCCAATAAGAACCCGATCAGGGGCTTCCAGATCCTTGATGGCTGTACCCTCGGCCAGAAATTCTGGGTTGGAAAGGACATCAAAGCGGATACTGTTATTAGTTGAAGTGAGGATTCTTTCCATGGCCTGAGCCGTTTTTACCGGAAGGGTACTTTTTTCCACAATTATTTTGTGTGATTCACTATGTTCTCGTATTTGTCTGGCGGTCTTTTCCCAGTACTGCAAATCAGCCGCCATGCCTGCGCCGGCCCCGAACGTCTTAGTGGGTGTGTTTACACTGACGAAAATGATTTCGGATTCCTTTATTCCCTTTTCGATCTTGGTGCTAAAAAAAAGATTTGTATTTCTTGTCGCTTTTACGATTTCATCAAGACCGGGTTCATAGATAGGAAGATCATCTGAGTTCCATTGGGCAATACGGGAAGGATTGATGTCTACTACTGTCACTTTATATTGCGGGCACTTACGGGCAATCATAGCCATTGTGGGACCTCCCACATAACCCGCTCCAATACAGAGGATAGCCTTCTTGAATGACATTTATATTGGACCTCCCAAAATATTCTAATATTATCTCATATTGTTATTATTGTTCAAGAATATTCTTCGTATTTATAACCCGTTTCTGAAAAGGGTAACAATTTTGCGCTTTAATAAAGATCATTAGTAAATTGTAGAGCATGGGGATCTCTTTTAAGAAAGTCGCAGTTTAGCCATGGCAGAACATGGGGCTCTCTTTTCAAAAACGAGACGTCAACCGCAAGGCCGAAGGGACATCACTGCGCTACGGCGGGCGGAGGGTTAAGTCAGAACTTTGCCTTTA
>CAYRFN010000211.1:0-6813 GCA_964423495.1 uncultured Desulfobacteraceae bacterium | reverse complement strand
CGCCTTCAAACTCGCTGCTTGAAATCATGAAAATACTAACCGCACAGGTCCAAATTTTTTGAAAGAGAACTTTGGTTTCTTGCACGGCAACTTTTTGTTCATTTTCCCCGATGAAAAAGAGGCATTCTTCCCTCATCTTCGTTATTTGAAAGAATCCATTCGGATTCCTAATGCACTTACAAGAGAGCAAATTCTCAAAAAGATTAGAAACTGGCGGAATTCAGAAAAAGAATGGGAATATGAAAAAGACGTGAAAATCGAAAATTCGCTAAAATCTGCGAAATTTACTACTACCGAGATAACTAAAATAAGAAATTATATGAAAATGGACGCTTTTCAAAGTGAATCAGACTTTCAAGAATTGGATAGGACACGGGTTGAAATCTTATTTGACTTTCTATTACAGAACCTAACGGCGAGAGGCAAAAAAGATATTGAAGACCAATATAAATGCATTAAAGAGTTGAGAGGCGCTGGAGAAGAGAAAAAATATGGTCTAATTATTTTTGATTATAAAAAAACTCTCGGAGAGAAAAAAGAAGTAAAGGATTTAGTAAATTTCTTGAGAGCTCCTGTCGCAATAGAAACACCAGAAGATGAAAAACTTGTTACAAAATACTCTATTGCTTCTCTAGCACCCGGGATTGTCGAAATTGAAAGGGATGTAAGATTTATTTGCTTGTTTTATGGCAATTTTAATAGGGAATTGAATAATAGCGAACTCCTGCAATTTATGGAACTTTTTGCGTTGATCTCCCCATCCGTTATAAGTGGACCAATTACTTGGAGGCTACGGACGGACATTGAAAAACTGACATTTCTAAACAATTGCTTAGCAAACTTTCCCCATATTAATCTGAAATATGTGATGGGTACAATGGCTGATGCTTATAGGAATGGTGATTTAGAAACAGGTGATTTTCTCAAAGGATTGGTTACTGATATAGGTCTTTTTCTTGACTGGAGGGCGAAAGCATTGACAAGACGGATCGATCTTGAAGAGGAGCCTGCTTATTCCTTTAACATACGTCAAGAAGTCATGAATATTAAAGCTTATCCTCAGCTTCCAGGATTTATGCCTCAAAAATCTGAGAAATACAATGAAAAGAAAGATATTTGGAAACGATTGTTTAATGTTACAGTGGATGATGAACTAATATCGATAATATTAACTAAACCGGTCGGCCCTTTTTACACGCTTGTTCAAAATTTGATTCTTAATTCCCTGAACCATGGATTTCGAAAAATTTTGAAAACTGTGGAACCGCGGATCTCAATTGAGCTCAGAAAAGAGGGCAATGTAGTTTGCCTAACATATTCGGATAATGGAAGAGGATTTACCGAAGAAGACAAAGAGATGGTGGATAAATGGCATAAAGGAGAGGGAATCCAAGGACAGAAAGGTTTTGGACTTCAAATGGTAGCGGAATGCGCTAACTATATGGATTGGAAATACAAGGTAGACTGGAAAATTAAAAAGGATGACCAAGGGAAGCCTCGATGGCAAGCAATATTCACGTTTAAGTTTAACGTGTAAAGGAGGAAACACATGCCTAAGAAAGTATTGATAATAGATAGCCAACAGGATGAGACAGATAACAGTAAAATAAAAAAATTATTCAAGGATAGTGGCGAATTGGAAGAAAGAAATTATTACGATTTCGAGTCGGCCAAGAAAAACCTTTCAGATTGCGATCTGGTTATTTATCACATAGGAGGAACTTGTGGTTATAACCGTGAGGAAATAGTCGCCACAATTCTGGAGGTCAAACGAATTTTATCTGAGAAGGATTTTCGCATCGTGTTTGTCTCGGATGGTTGCGAGTTTCAAAACCTGGCAATGGAAACCTGGGGATACACTGATTCCCGCGCTAAACCCATGTACTTTAACAACCTTCTTCGCCTAATTCAGAACCCTCGAGAGGCCAAAGATAACCCAGGAGATTTGCTGTGGGATGCCATTGGAGGATCATTACCCCAAGATGCATTGGTCGAAATTCACGAACTCAAACATCAGATAATTAGTTCTCTTCTTCCTTTGTTGTGGAGAGTGAATGATTCTATCAAGAGAAGTAATAAGGGTGGAGCATTCGAAAATGCATTCCAATCGACCGATCTGAGTTATCTTCAGAGTTTAAGTCAAAAGAGAGTGACGGCAGTTAGAAATTTAGGTATAATTAAGAAAAATATTGACCAATTGTCTAGAAATACCGCAGATGTGGAGAATGAGCTCCAAACGATTGAGGGCTTCTTTACCGGACGCTTATTTCTCGATGTCTGCCAAGAATTAAATCAAATTAGAACGGAAGAAGATTTAGTAGATTGGGTTAAGAGTTCAATTGATACATTAAAAGCGCTCTTCAATAATTGGCAACAAACCGAAAGTTTATTGACTAAGATAGTAAGCGATGTCGATTCGAAATTACAGGACAGATAAGGAAGGCCATGGCAGTAATTAACGGGAAGAGAGTTATCATAGTTAGTAAAGATAAAGATTTAGCGACCGCATTTATGTTTTCAATAATATATAACAATCTAATTCCCAAGGAGGAAATTGAGATCACGGATAATCTAGGCGAATTTTCAAATTGTGCTTTGCTCATCTTCAACCTGGGGAATGGATTTGATAGGAAATGGGTTGAAGCATTTCTTGAATTTGTTGGGAGATCTGATCATCTGCCCCATATATTACTGTTCTCCACAGAGGAACCAGATTGGCTAAAATGGACGACACCGGAGAAAATATCCCCGCTTGGTTACTTTTTATCAAATAGTAATTATCATTCACTCTTCATCTCAACTTCTGATTTTGATCGATTTCACCAAAAGATTTCAGAGACGAAGTGTCAAAGCCGACCGGTAAGAAATCCATTTAAAAATTTTACAAAAATTGTGCAATTCCTCAAGGAAAAGATTTTTCCAGATAAGAACGCGGTTGATTTCCATAAAGCTCTTTATGAATTTAATATAGGGATTAGAGATTCAGGGTTTCACAAATTTCGGCGGCTCCGTTTCTACCACGGATTGAAGGGGGAAGAAGAACGGATCTATCAAGCATTTGTGGAATTTGCTATTGAAAATTTAGTTTACCTTAAAAAAAATCTAGATCAAACAAGGACCAGGGTGATTTGGATAGAGAATAACCCTCGGGATATAGTCTCAATTTCTGATAAGCGTTCTATTCCTTTGATTGAATTTATTTTTCTACTGCTGGAATGTTTCCCTACTTTTGAAATCTTCTTGATAGCAAATCAAGATGAAATGAAGAATCTGTACAATCATGTTAGAGAGATAGAGGAAGGGGAGAAAGAGAGGACCTGCTTCAAGCTTTCCCAAGTGCGAAAAGACACATCTAATCCAATTCAAGTTAAAGATATTAGACTTTTCTCCTCTGGTGATGATAAAAAAGGGTTTGACTTAATTTTACTGGATCTTTTCTTAGGTGAAAAGGAGGGGCCATTTGATTTGACAGGAGAAGATTTTCTGGAAGTGTTTACAAACTACCTTCCCGAGGTCCCTGTCTTTATTCTTAGTAAAATCGATGACTTCAATGAAATAAGAGACTTGTTAAAATCTGGAGCAGATTATTATATCCTTAAAAAACATACATTGCTGATACCCATTTACTTTCGTAGATTTTATGATAGTGTTGGTTCCCTTGTAACTATTTTGAAAAACCAAGACTTGAAGAAAAACCTAACCGGAAACATAAGATATTGGCGATTTAAAAGCGATTATTTATGGTTTGGCGACAAATGCTATCATATGGTGGATCACTCTTTTGACCATATTTCAAATGAGTGGCAATTAGCAAATTCACTTCTGTATCCAATTCTGGAAAGAAACCCAAAATTAATGAACGTAAAAGGCGACGACTGGGAAGAGAATTTATACAGCTTTTGTATGGCGATATGGCTCCATGACATTGGACACAAAGGTAGTTGTAAATGCGGCGATCCTCACCAAATAAGAGATAAGCATGGAGTAATAAGTGCTGAGTTCATACTTGGCAACCCTGATTTGTTTGGAATAGTTGGATACGAAAAGGCATATGGTAATGAATATAATTGTTTAAAAAAAGAGCTAGAAAACAAAAGCATCGTTCATCTTGTAAAAGAAAACCTCGAAAAGAAAGGAAAGCAGCCGAATACCTTAGAGAAGATTGCTCTAATTTCGATGTTCCACAAAGGAAATTCCCCTCTTACGAAAAAAGACAGCGAATTAATAAAAAAAAGTGAAAAACGGATCCCGATTGATTTTTATCCAAATCTTAACAGGGAGCAAGATCCAATTACCTTGTCTGATGTTATCGAAAGTAATAGCGATTTCCTGTCTATAGTTGCCCTGTTTAGGTTTATAGATGGGTTAGATATAAGAAAGAACAGGGTAGGTGATCGAAACGAGCGGCAATTAAAAGTAAGTACAGTAGAGCAGGATGTGGAATTTCAGGTTAAAGTTAAAATACAGAAAGAGCAAGAAAGACTCTTGAGAAGGCTTGGGGGAAGTTTACCATTTGATAAAAGAGACAAAAGGAGCTTTCAGAAACTATTCTATGATGAGATTGAAAAGAAAATTCTTGGGAAACAAAGAGTTAATAGTCAGAAGCAAATAGAATTCATTAACAAAATGCTCGATCTCGAAAATTATTATCTCCTTTTAGAATTTGCCGAGTTTCTATCCGTACAAGATGGACATTTCAGTCTTCACTCTTCGATAGATGATGTAAGAATCCGCCATGAAGATCCCAACCTTATTGAAATACATTATTTATCTAATCAGCCCGAAGACTTTCTTTTAAAAGAGAAAGTTGTTAGAGAATACTTTGAAAAAGAAGATAAGACCATAGCAGAGCATCTTATTGGAAATGAGAAAGATTCTCTCTGGCAAAACGGGTATGTTTTAAAAGAACTGAATGCCGGGGAAGAATTGTTAAGAAGATGGTTTCACTTGAGGAAAATTGGTCTTTGGGGTTTTAAAAGTGGAAATCTAAAATTGGTGAGTGGGATAGAATACGATTCTGAAAATGGGATTTGGAAAAGGTGGACTTGTGATAAGACTCTTCACGATTACGAAGCAGAAATGCAACGATGAAACCAAAAATCTTAGTCGTCGAAGATGATAAGAATTTTTTTGATGCACTTACTTCCTCGTTACCGGATTATCATTTTAAATTGGCCAGGAATCTTGAAGAGGGTAAGAGCAAGGCATCAGATGTTTTTTCTCTTTTCCTTCTTGACATAAGACTCGGGGAGAAAGAAAACGTTGATGGGATGACCCTTCTCCCTGATTTAAGAGAACGATTCCAAGATATCCCAATAGTGATGATGACAGCATATGGTGGCATTAATTTGGCTGTAGAGGCAATGAAAAAGGGTGCAACCGATTTTGTACTTAAGGCAGAACCGGAGCATTTAGAATCAGTTATTAAAAAAGTTATCAGACAGAAGCTTCTAAAAGATGAAGTTAATACTCTACGAGTTAAAGTGGCAAAATACGAGCCATGGGAAATTATTGGAGAGAGCAAAGAAATATTGCATCTTCGAGAGCTGATAAAGAAGCCGGCTGAGGATGGTAAAATTACAGTTTTAATTCTTGGGGAATCGGGAACAGGAAAGGAATTAGTCGCCCGTAACATTCACAGACAGGGCGTTCGTAAAGATGGTCCCTTTGTTTCCGAATCTTTGAAAGCAAGAGAATCAGAAGGGGGAACATTTGAGAGCTTAATCTTCGGTCACGAGAAAGGTGCTTTCACTGGTGCAATTTCGAGAAGAAAAGGGTTGTTTGAACAGGCTGATGCGGGAATTCTCTTCCTTGACGAAATAGGAGAACTCGACCTTTCAACGCAAGCAAGACTCCTTCGGGTATTGGAGACACGAAAATTTAAACGGATGGGCGGTACTGAGGAGTTCGAGTCTGATGTTCAGCTTATTTGCGCCACCAATATAGACCTTGAAAAAGCAGTTAGAGATGGTAAGTTTAGAGATGATCTTTACTTTCGACTGAATGTGTTTCCTATCCGCACTCCTCGGTTATCTGACAATCCAGAAGATATTCCTCTAATTATAGAACATATTCGAAATCGCCTTTTCCATGAGGGGCGGACCAGTGCAAAAAAGATTTCCGAGGAAGCATTGAAATTGCTAAAAGCTTATTCATGGCCTGGTAATGTCAGAGAGCTTTCAAATTGCATTGAGAGGGCTTCAATGTTTTCGGATGAAGTTATAGAACCAGAGCATCTTCCTGACCCTATTCAGAAAGTCACCTCTCCTTTGATTTTTCAAGAAGGGGAACGGCCACGTATTTCAATACCAAAGGAGGGAATAATTGTCGATAAGATTTTAGCAAAAGATGAGCTTGCCTATATAGAGATGGCTCTCAAAATGTCTGATGGAAAAAAGGGTGAAGCTTGGGAACTTCTGGGTTATAAGAATCGGCACAACTTAAGAAGACGATTAAAAGCTCATGTACGGGATTTTCCGGAGGTTATGGATGATTTCCCTTATTTAAAGAAGAGGTACTTTCAACTCGTAAAACCATAACATAATCTACTCTACCTCCCGGCTCCCAGTGTCCGAGAACCTGTCGAGAGCCTCTAGATCGAACGAGTGGCCTTATGTAGCCCCTGACTGTCCAGAGCTTTACCCAGTTCTGGAGGGTCACCTCGCCTGATTTTCAAATTGGGAGGCGAATTCAGGGGAGATGTGTAACCTTTTTTCGGGCAACTGTCGTCCTTTCCACGAATATATGGCCCCAGCGCTACCGGGCGCATCTGGAAAAAGTAGGCCCTAAATAACTGCATCAAGGGTTGGGGTA
>CAYRFN010000210.1:0-6839 GCA_964423495.1 uncultured Desulfobacteraceae bacterium | reverse complement strand
ACATCACTGCGTTATGGCGGGCGGAGGGTTAAGTCAGTACCTTGCCTTTATGGTGGCTATGGCATCAACCACCGTAAGTTGCCGCCCGCCTGAGAAGCAACTTAACTCAAATAACCAGCAACCAATTTTTCGTTTTCTGAAAAGAGAGCCCCATGCTCTGCCTTTCTGTTACTATAATCTATGGTTAGGGCATAGGGGGCGTTCCATAAGCATGTAAGAATTCTTCGAATTTCTTAAAAGAGAGTTCCATGTCCATGTAACCCTGGTATATTATTAGGTATTGGGGGCGTTGAAAAGCTTATAACGAATTCTGGATCGCGACTCTTAAAGAGACCCGCATGCCGATGCCCGAGTGCATTTCAGGGCCGAGGTACCGTTCCATGAAACTGGGGATCCGTTTGCGGGGCCTGAACAGTTACCTAAAGTCTTTGTTTTAAACCCATATCACACAGGCATTGCATGAAGAAAGAAATATATCACAAACGTATATCTTCATTAAGGCAAATTCTTGCGGATAAATCTTGTGACACAGCATGGATTATTCAACCTCAAAATAGGCGATATCTTTCAGGATTTAAGGCTGAGGATATGAATTTAATTGAGTCGTCAGGTTCACTACTGATAAACGATACCCGCTGTGTTTTAGTGACAGACTCAAGATATTTTTTGGAAGCGCAAAGGGAGGCTGTTGGGTTTGAGATTTATACTTTAAATCAAGGTTCGATCGAAGGACTTCTTGAGGTGGTGAAAGGGATGGGAACAATTAAACTGGCCTTTGAAGAGAACTATCTGACCTGTGGTCTCCATCGGCAGCTGTCCGAAAAATTTGAGGCGCTTTCACCTCCGATTGAACTTGTGCCATTTAATGGAGTTGTAGAGGAAATGAGAGAGGTGAAAGATGATCTGGAGATCAAGGCCATGGAGGTCTCTGCAGGTATGATCTCGGAAATCTTAGGAGAGGTTATCTCCGGATTGAAGCCGGGTCTTACAGAAAAAGAAGTAGCGTGGCAGATTGAAAAAATGGTTCATAAGGCAGGGGCGGAAAGCCTGGCATTTCCATCTGTCGTGGCATTTGGACCCAACAGTGCATTACCCCATGCTGTGCCAAAGGACAGGAAACTGAGAAACAAAGAGCCGATTGTTCTGGATATTGGTGTTAAATTAAATGGCTATTGTTCAGACATGACCAGAACGGTTTTTTTGGAAGAGCCAGATCCAGCCTTTAAGATGATTTACATGACCGTGCGTCATGCCCAGGTTGCCGCATTAAAAGAGATTCGTCCGGGTGTGGATAGCAATCACCCGGATGAAATCGCAAGGAAGGTAATAAGCGACGCAGGTTTTGCTGAGTACTTTGGTCATGCCCTTGGGCATGGTGTTGGGCTTGCGGCTCACGAACGGCCGAGGCTTGGACCATTGAAAACGGTAAAACTCAAGAAGGGAATGGTGGTCACAGTAGAACCGGGGATTTATATTCCTGAAAAAGGCGGGGTTAGGCTTGAAGAAATGATAGTGATAGAGGAAGATGGTCCAAGGATTTTGACTAAAAATAACCACTTTTATGACTTCGAATCCTGAAGAACCGAAGATTAGATCGAAGATGGACAACTTGTTAGATCAATTTATCAATTTTATTCGGGTGGAAAGAGGCCTTTCAAATAACACGGTTGAGGCTTATAGCAGAGATCTGTTATTATTTTTTCAATTTCTGGAAGAACGAAAACTCTTACCTGTTAAGGTTTCCCAGGACAATTTGAGGGAATATGTTAGCACACTCGGAAGAGGGTTATCTGCCAGAAGCGTGGCCAGGAACATCTCGTCCATTAAGACTTTTTTTCGCTTTCTTGTCTCAGAAGGCAAGATCAAGAGCAGCCCGGCAAGGCTTCTTGAAACACCAAGACTTTCCAGAAGGCTACCTGGATTATTAAGCCAGCAAGAAGTGGAACAGCTCCTATCTCAGCCTGACTCTAATAATCCCAAAGGGCAGAGAGATCGCGCCATGTTTGAGATCCTCTATGCCACAGGACTGAGGGTTTCGGAATTGGTAAATCTAAAGATCTCAAATATAAACCTGGTGGCCGGATACATAAGAACCGTAGGCAAAGGTTCGAAAGAGAGAGTTGTTCCGATTGGGGATAAAGCTATAGAGGCTGTGAAGGACTATCTTTCGAATGGTCGATGCCAAATAATAAAAAGTGGAAATTCCCCTTATATCTTTTTGAATTCAAGGGGACGACCAATGACACGGCAGGGATTTTGGAAAATAATCAAGAAATATGGGATAGAATCGGGCATCAAGCAAAAGATAACCCCACACAGTATAAGGCATTCCTTTGCTACCCATCTTCTGGAAGCTGGAGCTGATTTAAGATCGGTCCAGGTCATGTTGGGGCATGCGGATATTTCCACGACACAGATTTATACTCATGTTACAAGAGAGCGGTTGAAGGAACTCCACGAAAAATGTCATCCAAGACCATGAATAAATGTTACCATATGCATCTGGACTTTCTCTTGACAAATATTTTGTTAATTGATACAAATATATCTTTCGCGGGGTGGAGCAGTCAGGTAGCTCGTCGGGCTCATAACCCGAAGGTCGGTGGTTCGAATCCGCCCCCCGCTACCAAGTAAAATCATGGGGTTAGCCATTTTTTGGTTAACCCCTTTTTTTGGGAGTACCTTTCCTTGAAATAAAAACGTGACCATTGTTTCAGCTTATCATCTTGTTTAGATTAAAATAAAATTAATATGGAGCAAATCTTCAGCATCCTCGACTTTTACAACGTTAGGGCTTATTAACTAATGAAAAATAAGAACAATAAAAAGCGAACTCTAAATTTGATAGCAAGTAATTTTTTCAACTATCTTGGTAAGTATCTTCCCCAACAGTGCGCAAGTGATGAATTCTATTTCCTGCCCCGTTCCGAAATCGCGCTTCAGTATCCAAACAGTTTAGATGATCTCACCCCTGAAAAGATTCATGAACATATTAAATATGTTCAAAAACTTTTTAATGAAGTTCCACAAAAAGAACAAGTCGACCTGGAAGAAGAAATAGATCGTATTCTTCTTAAACAGAGCATGGAGAGCTTTGTAAGGGAATTTAGTGATACGGAAGTGTGGCGAAATGATCCAACCTTATATGTGAAAATCCCCCTCTTGGCAACAGATCGGATTGTTTCCCAAAAAGATGGTACCGCAGAACAGATAAAATCAAACCTTTCTTCCATCTTTTCCCAAATTCCTTCCTTTTTTAGTTCGGCCATTAAAAATTTAAGTTGTCCTTCGCAGATTTCTCTTAAGGTTGCCATTAATATGGTCCAGGATGCATTTCATTTCTACGAATATGATATCCATGACTTTATTGAGAAGAATATTGGAGAAGATAAAGGTCTGTTATTGAAAAACCTGGAGGTATTGGAAGCATTGGAACGATACAAAAAGGATTTGCTTCAATTGCCTTTCAGAAACTCTTTTGCTGTTGGATATGAAGGCCTCAAAAACATAGTTGATATCAGCTTTAATTATTCAAAATCCCTTGAGGAAATCTTGGAGATTGCTCAATACTCCTATCAAAAGATCCAAGAAAAGCTCCATGAACTGGCCTTGAAGATAGACAGGAGAAAGACCTGGAATTTTATCATTCACAGACACTTACCTTCAGTCTCAACCAATGAAGAGATTTTAAAACTATATCAGGGGGAAGTTCAAGGTCTCCGTCGTTTCTTTTTGTCAAAGGGTATTATTACCTTTCCTTCAGGAGAGAAGATTGCTATTCTCGAAACTCCTTCATATTTACAATCTCTTAGAGCAACGGCGTCATATGCGGCCCCCCTAACCGGTAATACTAAAGGACATGGCACTTTTTATATTACACCAGGAAAGGAAGACTTGGGACTGATATCGAGTCATTGTCCCTATCTGTCCGCTCATGAGACATATCCTGGCCATCATATCCTGGATTATATCAGAATTCACCATTCCAACCCAATCCGTCGTCAGATTGAGTCACCTTTATTTTATGAAGGATGGGCCTGTTATGCGGAGCAACTTCTTGACGAGTTTGGGTATGTTCAGGATTCACGGCAACAGCTTGTCCAACTGCAACGCCAACTCTGGCGTAGTTTAAGGGCTATCCTTGATGTTGAGCTTCAGACCGATAAGATTACATCAGCCCAAGCGGTTAAACGTATCGAAACCCTTGGTTTTTCTAAAAAGAGGGCCCAACGACAGGTCCGTCGGTTTTGCCTTACACCTGGATATCAATTATGTTATTTTATGGGAACATACGAGATTATCCGACTGCGAGAACAATTTTCTTCTCTATTGGGTCTAAAGCCTTTCCACGATACGCTCCTGAATGGAGGTGAGATACCTTTCTATCTTGTGGAGAAAAGGATGAAAGAGAAAGTAAATGAGAACGGTTAAAGGCTATCACGGTGAATGGAACATGGGTAGTCCTGGCGGGTGGGAATATCAGCGTATTGCGCAACTCTTGGGTAAATTAGCATGGGATTTGATTTTAAAAAACGTTGATATGGGAGTTGATATTGATTTTGAAGACCCCCAGGTTAATGCCGTGCCTGGATTTGCACGCATGATATTACGAGTCCATGAGAACCATCACGGAAAAAATCCTGTCCATGCAGTAGTCCTTGCTGAGACAGAGACCCTTGATGTAGTGTTAGAAAACAAAAACTTTACTGATTACTTAAACACACTGGATGGAGTTAAGGCCTCATTGGCTGGGCCGAGTCATCTCTCGCTAAAAAATGGAAAGATATATTGCAGGGCAGAGGAAGTAACTGTTATTTTTATGGACTTTAATACAAATGTCCTGACCAAGATCGCACAAAAAGAGGATATCAATCCAATCAAACAAGCTATCACACAGGGCATACTTGTTAATCCCCGCGGAATGGAACCTCTTGGTGCCAAAGGAGTATTTGAAGTTATCACAGGAAGGCTTCGGGATCAATTAAGTGAAGAAACTATAAAACATACACCCTGGACGAGGCAATTTAATTATCGCAGTACCACAGATCCTGAAGGGGATCCTGTCGAAGACCTGGTAGCCTGGACTGAAGATCATTGGGAAGATCTGGTTCTTAAACCGGCGCACGGTTACTCAGGCCATGGCATATTTGTGGGATATAAAAAAGAGAATCCAAAAGAACACATTCAAAAGGCGTTAGATGCCGGCGGTTATATTGTCCAGCAACTCGTTCCATTAGGGCTCTGGTCCGAACAAAGCGTCTGTCCAATGCCAGAAGAGAGAGACCTTTTTCTTAAAGAATGGCAGACTGATTTCCGCTGTTTTATAACGGACGAAGGGCTTCAGGGTTTTTTGGCTCGTTTTGGGGGCATCCCTACAAACGTGGGTTCAGGCGGAGGAATCCAACCTATTGCTATTCTAAAGAGTGACATGAAGCCACGCTCGGCAGTGGACAAAATCAACCATGCCTTGTTTAAATTGGGCTATAAGGCATTTTTAGATATCCAGAATGAAGTTGATAAAAAGGCAATTGAGATGGGTTTCACATATCTATTAGGTCCAATTATAATCTCGCTCAGACCCAGATTATTGACAAATGATCACATTACTTACTTGAGACGTTATGCCAGAAATTTATGGCAGGATGCAATCAAATTGGAGGAATTCTGGCGCGCTGGAGAATTAGACGACGTGGTATTGATTGGGGATGAAGAGAAAGGAATTGCCTTGAGTCAGCCATGGAGAGGTAGGCCGGCCTTGATGGTCTCTGATGGCCTTTTTAGCTTTGGTGCAGATTTGATGAATGAGGAGTAGTAATGGTAAGAGCGGATCCTGACTGGTGGAAGACGCTTTTTGATGAACTTTACCTTATCACAGATGCACGCACTGTATGCGACGAACGATTAACCTCTCGGGAAGTGAATTTTTTGGTACAGAGCCTTAAGTTAGACAGGTCTTGGCCTATCCTTGACCTCTGTGGCGGACATGGACGTCATTCTCTTGAGCTGTCACGACGGGGTTTTCGCGATATAACCGTTCTGGAATACTCTAAAGCTCTTATCAATCTGGGGAGGGAAAGAGCCAAAAAAGAAGGTCTAAATATCACTTTTGTACAGAAAGACGCGAGGGATACAGGTTTTCCAAGTCAGATATTCAGGATCATTATTGTTATGGGCAGCTCTTTCGGGTATATTATTGATGAGAAAGAAAATAAGAGGATACTTAGTGAGGCGTTTCGATTACTCATGCACGAAGGATCACTTTTGTTAGACCTCCCTAATAGGGAATATGTATTGATGAATCTCAAACTTCAATCCTGGCATGAAGCGAATGAAGAAATCGTAGTATGTCGTCAAAGGAAGGTGGATAATGATGTGATTTACAGTCGAGAGATGGTGATTTCCAGGGACAAAGGTCTGATTCGCGATGCTAATTACTGTATCTGTCTTTATAGCCCGGAGAAAATCACGGCCCTGTTAAAATCAGCCGGTTTTGATTCGGTCACAATACAAGATAATTTTGTTTCAAGTAAAAGAAATGGTGACTATGGGCTAATGACCAATCGTATGATTGTGACTGCTGGTAAAGGCCTTTAGCGTGATAAAAAAATTAATTGCTGGTAAAAATTTAGCGCTTTGAAAAAATAATTAGCGGATTTTAGGGACATGGAGTTCTCTTTCAAGACATCGGCATTTGGGTCTCTTTAAGAGTCACAATATTAATGCCATATTCCATAGATGAAACAGGGGCAAGGGGTTCTCTTTTAAGAAAGTCACAGTTTAGCCGTGGCAGGACATGGGGTTCTCTTTTCAAAAACGAGACGTCAACTGCAAGGCCGAAG
>CAYRFN010000209.1:0-6875 GCA_964423495.1 uncultured Desulfobacteraceae bacterium | reverse complement strand
CAGTGATATCCCTTCGGCCTTGCAGTTGACGTCTCGTTTTTGAAAAGAGAGTCCCCTGTTCTGCCAAACATAGCTGCGAATTTCTTAAAAGAGAATCCCATGGCCCTGTAACCCTTGTATATTACAGGTATTGGGGGCGTTCAAAAGGCTTATGACGAATTCTGGATTGTGGCTCTTCACAAGACTCATATGCCGATGCCTAAATGCCCGCTCCGTACCAATGGTCAAGGCCCAAGGGATGTTCCACGAGCATTGGAATATATTTAATGCTGTTTTTTAAAAGAAATCCCAATGTCCATGTAAGTAATATTTTCAAAGCGCTAAACAATTACCTAAAATAAAAGACAACACTTATTGTTAGAGCCTGCATGATCGAGCATACATATCAGGTTCTTGAATATTATCGCCTATTAGATATTTTGTCCCGGTATGCATCCTGTTCGCTGGGAAAATCTGATTGTCTATCCCTTAAACCATCAAGTGACTACGAATTCATTGATAACGAGCAGAGGTTGGTTTCCGAAATGAGACTCCTTCATAAGGTGAAGGGTTTTTTTTCATTATCAGATGTGATCGATATAATTCCTTTTCTAAAAAAATCCAGCCCCAAAGGATCACATCTGGAGCCCAACGAACTATTGTGTATTCTCAATCTTGCAGAGGCCGTTCAACAAACAGAAAGATTCATCAGATCTAATTCATCCCTGTGTTCGAGGATGTGTGACCTTATTAGTGATCTGCCTGGCTATGAAGCACTGGTTAAAACATTAAAAAACACTATCTCGTCATTGGGTACAGTCAAGGATTCAGCAAGTACTGCGTTAAAAAAGATCAGAGAAAAAAGAATCCGATTGAGGATGGAACTCCAAAAAAAATTGGAAGGCATTCAAAAAACAGTAGGTCTGTCTCAGGAGGGTCAAGATAATATAGTGACTGTTCGTGACGGTCGGTATGTGATTTCCTTGAGGACCGATCAGAAGTCGCGAATCAATGGGATTATTCACGATTATTCCCGAACCAGGATAACCTGTTTTCTTGAACCACTTGAAGTGATCCCGGACAATAACCGAATGGGTGAATTAGCACAGGAAGAAAAGGAAGAGGAAACTCGCATATTAACAGATTTAACAGATTTAGTTAGAGATAAGGCCGCTGAGCTCGAATATTCTCAGGGTCTCATTAGTAGAATCGATGGGCTCAATGCCCGGGCAAGGTTCAGTGAAGCACTATCATGTGTGATGCCTGAGGTCGGTGAAAAATTCGGGGTTGAATTGAAAGGGGCCAAAAATCCGATTCTCCTGGCGTTAGCCATGGATGGTAGGAAGCCTGATGAAGCCGTAGATTTTCCTGTTCCTGTTGATATTTTACTGGATGACAACCATAATGTATTGATCATTTCAGGGCCAAACAGGGGAGGGAAGACCGTTGCGTTGAAGACGCTCGGCCTGATGAGCCTAATGGTTCAAGCCGGCATCCATATTCCTGCAGAGGAAGGAAGCAAGCTTAGTGTTTTTAATCAGATCATGGCGGATATTGGGGATGATCAGGATATCCAGAGCGGTCTAAGCACGTTCTCAGCTCACGCAGCACATCTAAGATATATCGTAGAACACGCTGATCAAAAAAGCCTCGTAATCATTGATGAACCGGGCATGGGTACCGATCCAAATGAAGGGGTGGCTCTTGCAATGGCCGTTCTGGATTTTCTATTACATATAGGATCATTTGTAGCAGTTTCTACTCACTTAAATAGGTTGAAGACATATGGATTGTTAAATCAACGGGCAATAAATGCCTCAGTAAAATTTGATACTGATAAGAATTGCCCTACCTTTAAAATAGAATATGGGTCTCCCGGAATCAGCTATGCATTAGAAATTGCAAGGGATATGGGAGTGCCTGAAAGTATCCTTGAATGCGCAAGAGGATACTTAGATGAGGATGAAGTTAAACTGAACCGACTTATGGAGAAGTTAAACACCCTGATAGCAAAGGTTAGGCTCGATAAAAAGGAGGCAGAAGAAGTCAAGAGAAAATATCATTCTGCTGCAAAAAAAATTAAAGAAAAGTTAATTTCACTGAAGGCCGAGAAGAAGGCCATGATGGAAGCCAAGGGGAATGAGGCAGAAGCTGTAATAAGAGAGGCAAGGAATGAGCTAAGAGAGGCCATTAACATGTTAAAAAAGAAAAAAGAGGTCTCTCAGGCTCGTGTCACTGATAAGTTTACTAAGATCAGTCGTAGGTTGATGGACCAACTTGAGGTAGGAAGTAATGGTAAACTTTCCTTTGAGCCCAATGAAATAGAGGGGGGGGAATTTGTCTACCACACAAAACTTAAGCAGAAAGGGGTTGTACAATCAGTTGATCTATCAGATGGACGTGCCACAGTCATATTGGGAAATGTAAAGGTTTCTTCAAAGTTTCAAGACCTGGAAGTAATAAAAGAGCCCAAAGAATCCAGCTTGGATGAAGCAGGAAGAGATATCTCTTGGGAACTCAAAAGAACTCTGCCAATGGAATTAAACATCATTGGATGCAAAGTTGATGATGCCATTCCAATTATTGACAAAACCATCGATCAGGCCTTAGTGGACGGGGAATTTACCTTGAGGATCATACATGGGTTCGGAACAGGAAAATTGAGGGAGGCAGTCAGGGCACATTTGAATGGGATTCCCTTTGTAAAAAAGATCAGCAGTGCTGATCCAAGGTTCGGCGGTGATGCAATAACGGTTGTGGAATTATCTTAGATTCACGAAAAGAGAGCCCCATGTCCCTGTAACCCTTGTATATTACAGGTATTGGGGGCGTTGAAAAAGCGGGCGATGAATTCTGGATTGTGACTCTTAAAAAGATCCATACGCCTATGCCCGAGTGTATTTCAGGGCCAAGCTGCCGTTCCATGGAACTGGGGACCAGCTTGTGGGGACTGAGCGGAGCGAAGCGAGGGCGAAGAAATGAGGCTGAAATATAAAATATTTTACGCCATCATTAGTAACTAATTTATAAGGGATAAAGCTGAAATAATTTCAACTTTTAACTTTAAAATTTTAAATAAATGGTTACCTATTTATCTGCCAACGAAGAGATAAAACGAACAGCCGATATTGTTGAGCTCATCGGACAATTTGTGCAGCTCAAAAAGAGGGGGCGAAACTATGTTGGACTTTGCCCTTTTCATGCTGAAAAAGATCCGTCATTCACGGTGAACCAGGAAAGGCAGACATTTCATTGCTTTGGATGCAAAAAGGGCGGGGATATTTTTACGTTTTGGATGGAATACCATAGTTCTACTTTCCCTGAAGCGTTAAGGGATCTGGCAGAAAGATATCATGTGAAGGTTTCTGAAGGCTTTAATGCATCTACTGAAAGAAAGAAGCAGGCTCAAAGAGAGGCCCTCTTCAAGATAAACGAAATGACGGCCGCCTATTTTCAGGAGACATTGAGACACCAAGAGAAAGGAAACCCGGGCAGAACTTATATAAATCAAAGATCGCTTACAGAAGAAATAATCACTGAATTTCGCCTTGGCTATGCTCCTGATGAGTGGGATGGATTGACTAGTATCTTAAGACGTCATCACCTGGACATGAATATAGCCGTTCAAGCCGGCGTAGTTATTCTTAAAAAAGGTGGGGGTTATTACGATCGTTTTAGAGGGCGAATCATATTTCCGATATTTGATCTGAGACAACATGTGGTTGCGTTTGGTGGAAGAGTGCTTGACAATTCAATGCCCAAATATGTGAATACACCTGAAACCCCCATATTTCATAAAGGAGAGTTTCTTTATGGGTTGCACGCTTCCCATGAGGTGATCAGAAAAAATGGAAGAGCAGTGATTGTGGAAGGGTACATGGATTGCCTGGCACTTAGAAAGCATGGCCTAAAAGAGGTCGTTGCAACCCTTGGGACGGCCCTAACCGCCAAACATATCCGTAAACTAAAGGGATATGCGAGTGAGGCAGTTGTAGTATTTGACTCTGATGAGGCAGGGAAAGCAGCTGCCCTTAGAAGTCTGCCCGTTTTTTCAAATGAGGGACTCTCTGCAAAGGCCATTGTTTTGCCGGATGGTCATGACCCGGACTCTTTTGTGAATGCAAGAGGAATCAGTCAATTTTTGGACCTTCTGAATCGAGCTTCCCCAATGTTTGACTTTTTTCTAAAATTGAAATTCACAGAAAGAGATTCAGACTTGGAGAAGATTCATGGTTTGAAGGAGATCCTTCCTGTTTTGTTTGAGATCAATAATTTCACCCTGCGTTCATTATATGTGAAACGTCTGTCGGAAAGGATTGGGATCAAGGAAGATGTAGTGTTAACTGAATTAGAAAAGTGGAGAAAGAATATTTCAGGAGATGCGTTTGAAAAAGGATTCAAGGAACGATTAACTTCCTCAAGAGTCGAGAGGAGATCTATCAGCGATCCGCATCTGCTCAATCTTCTGATTCATTATCCCAGCTCTGTAAAGAGGCTGATTAATTGCGAATGGAAGGTTCTCCTTTCCGATCCTGTTGTTATGGAAATTGTCGATGCCTTTTTTAAGAAATATAGCCAAGAAGGCCCGTTTTCCCCAGAAGATTTACTGGATGATTTAGAAAGTGAAGTAGCCCGTAGACAGTTCAGGGAGGCATTAGTTGAAGATTCTCATTATTCAGATCAGGAAGTTGAACAGGCCTTGGTAGAGCTTGAAGAAAAGGAGCAGCAGATAAAGAGAAAGGCATCAGTTCAAAGGGCCTGTGAAAGAGGTGATGTTGAAGCCTTAAATCAGCTTCTAAAAATGAAAATTTCAAGGGCTGCGAAGGTATTAAGAGAATAAATTTTATTCAGTTTACATTTGCAAAAATAACTTAGGAACCAAATGCAGAACCTTATGAATGAGGAATTCCAAGAAAAGGTAGACTGAGGATAGCTAAGCGGTTGTAAGATAAGTAATAGAAGATTTTCAGGAGGAAATAAAGAATGGGAAAGAATAACTACATGGTAAATCTAAAGCGGTTAATGGATATTGGCAAGGATAAGGGTTATATTACTTATAAGGATTTAAATGGAGACTTGTCTGATGATTCTGATGATATAGTATTTTCTGAAGAACATATTGATGACCTTATGACGATGTTTGGAGAACTGGATATTATGGTTATTGATGAAGACTCAAAGGAGAAGGTCGAAAAGGCCATTAAGGCCAAAGAAAAGCAGACAAAACTCGAAGATAGAGAGAATTATCATGTCAGTATTTCCGATACATCATCCAGAGGCGCTGATCCTGTTAAGATGTACTTGAGGGAGATGGGCTGTGTTTCACTGCTTACGAGAGAGGGGGAGGTAAAAATAGCAAAAAGGATTGAGGCAGGTGAAAAAGAGGCCTTGGCTGCGCTTATAAATTGTTGCGTAGGAATAGAATATATCATTGAGTTAGGAGAAAAGCTCAAAGAAGGTAGAATCAAATTGAAGGATGTGATCAGTGATCTGGAGGACGATGAAAGTTATTCACAATTAGGCGAAAAAAAGGAATCGCTTATAAACCTGATCAATCAAATAAAAGTATTATATGAAGATATGCGGAGCAAAAGGCAAGAAGTCTCGAAGGGGAGTTTTTTAGAGAGAAAAAAGAAAAAACTTACAGCAGAGATTAAAAAGGATCAGGAGGAGATTAGGGAATTAGTAAATTCATTCAGCTTGGAGAAAATACAGCTGGAATTGATGGCAAAAAGGTTGAAAGAGTATGTGCCCGAGGTCCAAGAAGCGGAAAAGCATATTACTGAGTGTATGTTGGATGCCGGCGGCAAGTCGATTTCCTATTTAAAGAGGTGCATTGCCAAGATAAAAGATTCAGCCAAAGATGACGAAGTGATCTCCCCTATAGGCTTGAAAAAGGGTGAGCTGATGGCCATGAAACTCAAAATAGAGAATGCCAAGAAAGTCATAAAAGAGCTAAAAGACTGTACAAATACGACTCCTCGTCAGTTGAAAGCGACATTAAAGTATGTTGAGAATAGCTTAGAAAAGGCAGAAAGGGCCAAATCTGAACTTATTGAGGCCAACTTGAGACTGGTTGTAAGTATTGCCAAGAAATATACTAATCGAGGTCTAATGTTTCTTGATCTTATTCAGGAAGGCAACATTGGACTGATGAAGGCCGTGGAGAAATTTGAATATCAGCGGGGGTATAAATTCAGCACCTATGCCACTTGGTGGATCAGGCAGGCGATCACAAGGGCTATTGCGGATCAGGCTCGGACTATTCGTATCCCTGTCCATATGATTGAAACTATCAATAAACTTATTAGAACGTCCCGGTATCTTGTCCAGGAGCATGGCCGTGAGCCGACTCCGGAGGAAATCGCTGAAAAGATGGAATTTCCATTAGAGAAGGTAAGAAAAGTGTTAAAGATCGCCAAGGAACCGATTTCTCTTGAAACCCCTATTGGAGAAGAGGAAGACAGCAACCTTGGAGATTTCATAGAGGATAAGAAAGTCATTTCTCCTGGGGATGCGGTTATCAACTTCGGTTTGGCAGAGCAGACGAGAAGGATTTTGAGGACTTTGACGCCCAGGGAAGAGAAAGTCCTAAGAATGAGATTTGGTATTGGTGAAAAAGCGGATCACACACTGGAAGAGGTAGGACGTGATTTTAGCGTCACAAGGGAAAGAATTAGGCAGATAGAGGCCAAGGCCCTCAGAAAATTGAGGCACCCCAGTAGAAGTAGAAAACTGAAAAGCTTTGTTGAAAATAAATAGCACTGGATCTTAGAAGAATTTTTCTTGACAAATTTCTTATGAATACGCAATCTTTTAAGGATTGCTGCTGAATAAATGAGGGCCCATAGCTCAGTTGGAAGAGCCACCGGCTCATAACCGGTAGGTCCCTGGTT
>CAYRFN010000208.1:0-6915 GCA_964423495.1 uncultured Desulfobacteraceae bacterium | reverse complement strand
TTCATAGGTTATACTTTCATCAATTCCTGAATCAGTCTTCCACATTATTAATTGTTAATGCACTATCTCCGTACCCACACCAACTTTTGTGAAAATCTCTAATAGGAGCGCATGGTCCTTTCTGCCATCGATAATATGACTCTTTTTAACGCCCCTTTTTAGGGCATCCAGACAGCATCTGACCTTTGGTATCATGCCTCCCTTGATAGTTTCATTGCTGATCAATTGATTGGCTTTCTCTATCCCGAGGGTTGAGATAAGTTTCCCTTCCCGGTCAAGGACTCCTTCTGTATCAGTTAGGAGAATCAATTTCCGAGCATTGAGCGAAGCAGCTATATGTCCGGCCACGAGATCTGCGTTAATATTATAAGTCTCTCCACTTTTACCTGCACCCACCGGCGCTATAACCGGAATGAAGTCACTTTCGCTGAGGCTAATTAGAATCCGATTGTCCACAGAAATAATTTCTCCCACCATACCCATATCGATTATTTCAGGTGGATGATCTCCTTCTTTCTTTTTTAAGTATTTTATTTTCCTGGCCGTGATAAGCTGCCCGTCCTTGCCAGATAATCCGACGGCCTGTCCACCGTTTCGGTTGATCAGGTTCACAATCTCCTTGTTGACTTTACCTACAAGGACCATCTCAACAATATCCATGGTCTTTTTATCTGTAACACGAATGCCATCTACAAATGCTGATTTGATTGACAGCTTTTTTAGTAAATCACCAATCTGAGGACCACCGCCATGGACTACAATGGGATTTAGCCCAACGTATTTCATCATAATAATATCAAGGGCAAAATTTTGCTTAAGCTTCTCATCTTTCATGGCATGCCCGCCGTATTTAACAACAATGGTGGCCCCATTAAATCGTTGGATATAGGGAAGAGCTTCGATAAGAACATTTGCCCTATCAGCATATTTAATCATAGAATGTACCTGCTTAAGTTTTCATCTTCTAATATGTCTTGTAGTTTTTCTGTTACATACTTTTTGGTAATTGTATAAGTCTTTTCAGCCCTATCCGGAGCATTAAAGGATATTTCATCAACCAACTTTTCCATAACCGTATGAAGACGACGAGCCCCAATATTCTCCATGCGTTCGTTGACCTTGCTGGCCATATTGGCAATCTCTTGTATAGCAGATTCATTAAATACAAGCTCAACCCCCTCAGTAGTTAGTAAGGCCTTATACTGTGTAATCAATGCATTTTTAGGCTCAGTAAGGATTCTAATAAAGTCTTCCATAGAAAGGGAATTAAGTTCCACCCTGATTGGAAATCTTCCTTGCAGTTCCGGTAAAAGGTCTGAAGGTTTGCTTATGTTAAATGCACCAGCGGCGATAAATAGAATATGATCGGTCTTTACCATCCCATATTTAGTGCTGACCGTGGAACCTTCCACAATAGGAAGAAGATCTCTCTGAACTCCCTCACGGGATACGTCAGGACCAGAGGAGGACTTGGAGCCGGCAACTTTATCGAGTTCGTCTAAGAAGATTATTCCACTTTGTTCTGTGATACGGACAGCTTGTTCCACTACCCGGTCCATATCTATTAGCCGTTGTGATTCCTCTTGGAATATAATTTCCATTGCCTCTGGTATCTTTACCCTCCTCTTTTTTTTCCTGGGCGGAAAAATATTACCAAAGATCTCTTTGACATTAAACTCCATTTCCTCTAAGCCTGCAGCAGAAAAGATCTCCACCATGGGCATATTACTATTAGTCACTTCCAATTCCACATAACGTTCGTCCATCTTCCCGCTTCTTAACATACGTCTCAATTTTTCCCGGGTGGAAGAACTCTCCGACTTTTCTGATTTTACAACCTCTAAAATTCTTTCCTTCTCCAATTCATCTTCTTCCTTGGTCACTTCCTTTTTTTTGGGTAGAAGTATGTCAAGCATCTTTTCTTCGGCCAATTCAAGGGCCTTGGGTTCAACCTCCTCTTGTTCCTCTTTCTTGGCCATATTCACAGCAAGCTCTGTTAGGTCTCTGATCATTGATTCCACATCGCGGCCTACGTACCCAACTTCAGTAAACTTCGTGGCCTCAACTTTTAAAAAAGGTGAGTTTGCAAGACGAGCCAAGCGCCTAGCAATCTCTGTTTTCCCCACACCGGTGGCCCCAATCATAATGATATTTTTTGGGGCGATCTCATCCCTCAACTCCGGAGGAACTTGCTGTCGGCGCCACCTATTTCTTAAGGCAATAGCGACCGAACGTTTGGCATCGTCCTGGCCAATGATATATTTGTCGAGCTCCGAAACAATCTCTCTCGGTGTCAATACTTTCGTGAATCTATCTTTTTCTGGGGCATCTTTTTTCATTACTACCTCTTTCAATCGCCTATCATTTAATAAACCATTTGAAATAATTATACTAATTTAGCGTAATATCTTTTCTTTTGTTCCGTGTTATTAAGTGTCAAGAGAATTTATTCCCCAGACTTAAGTTCATGGACGACCATTTCTTGATTAGTATAAACACAGATAGATGCAGCAATTTTCATGGATTCACGGACAATTCGATCAGCATCCAGATCGGAATGTGCTACCAAGGCACGAGCCGCCGAAAGGGCATAGGGGCCGCCGCTTCCAATTGCGGCTACTGACTCATCCGGTTCTATGACGTCTCCTGTTCCTGAAATTAAAAGGATATGATCCTTATCCATTGCAAGGAGCAGCGCTTCCAGCCTTCTCAAGATCTTGTCGGTTCTCCAATCTTTGGCCAATTCAACAGCGGCCTTGGTGAGGTTTCCATTATAGGTTTCCAGCTTTGCTTCTAATCTCTCAAACAGATTAAAGGCGTCGGCCGCTGCCCCAGCTATCCCAACCAGGACTTGGTCTTTGTACATATAACGGACCTTCGTGGCCTTATGCTTCATAATGGTATCACCAAAACTCACCTGTCCGTCCCCCGCCATTACAGCCTTGCCGTTTTTCCTTACTGCAAGAATGGTAGTGCTTCTTATTTCCTTGAAAGAGTTTTTATTCATGTTACGGGTATCCTTTTCATCGACTTCTTGGGTGTGCCTTATCATAAACCTCCATAAGCCTATCAAGACTCACATGTGTGTATTTCTGCGTTGTGGAAAGAGTTGCGTGTCCTAAAAGTTCCTGTACCGATCGGAGATCGGCTCCCCCATCCAGCAGATGGGTAGCAAAGGTATGCCTAAAAGAATGAGGGCTAATATCGGAACTTAAACCGCTCATTAAGGCGTACCTTTTTATGATTCTACCAATACTTCGGGCAGAAAGACGTCCCCCACAGTAATTAATAATAAGAGGAACATCCCGAGAGTCAATTCCTGTCTTTCTTCTTAGATTCTGTGTTCCTTTCAGGTAATTCCTAACAGCCTGCAATGCCTGCCGGCCGATAGGTACAATCCTCTCCTTGTTCCCTTTACCTATGACCCTGACAAGGCGTTTATCAAACTCAATGCTTGAAATATTCAAAGCCTCAAGTTCACTTACACGTATTCCACAAGAATAAAGCACCTCCAAAATGGCCTGATCCCTAAGGCCAAGGGGTTTTTCTTTCTCAGGTGTTTCAAGAAGCCTGAAAATATCATCTACTGGAAGATAGTTAGGTATATATTTTTCAAGTTTAGGAGTTGCAATATCAACCGCTGGATTCCCTTTTATCAGACCTTTCATCTCCAGGAAAAGGAAGAATGAACGAACAGCAGAAAGTTTGCGGGCAATGGTCGAGCGCCTATGATGCCCGTATAGGCTTCCCAGATACTCCCTGATGACTAAAAAATCAACCGCCTCTATGTCCTCAATATCTGCTCTATCACTATCATGCAATGGCTTCTTAGCCGAGGCCAAGAATTCAGAAAATTGTTTCAAATCAAAACGATAACTTCTTATAGTATTTTTAGAGTACCCCTTTTGGTCTCTTAGATAGTCGATAAAGTTGTCTATGAATTTGTTAAATGGCAAAATTATTCTGCCTGGATTTTAAAGTCGCTGTCTCAATTCTTTAGTAAAAACGTTAATTATAACACATTTCTTATAATTAGCAATTAAAAAATGTCTCTTATAAATTCTTGGCTTGACTTTAATTTCACTGTTGATGTACTTTTTCATACCTTATTTTCACTATCTCTATTAATCTATTCGAATCGTTGGAAAGAGTATATGTTGAAAGAGATGCGCGAAAAGTTTTGATTGATTAAGAAAGGATTCAAGCATGGAAAAGAATGCAGAACAGTTGAAAAATGTTGCCCTCGTTGCACATGGGGGCTCAGGCAAAACTTCTTTGGCCGAAGCAATGCTGTATCAGGGAAAAGCTACTACCAGGCTTGGCAAAGTGGACGACGGCACGTCCAACTTTGATTTTGAACCAGAAGAGACAAAAAGAAAAATTACTATTAACACTTCTTTTCACCACTTAAACTGGAAAAAGCATGTCATAAATATCATTGATACACCTGGAGATAACAATTTCCTATCAGATACCAAATTTTCACTTCAGGCAGCTGATGGGGTAGTTGTTGTCATTGATGCGACAGCAGGCGTGAAAGTGGGAACTGAAAAGGTCTGGGCATTTGCGGATGAACATCAGCTTCCTAAAATAGTATTCATTAACAAGATGGATAGAGAAAGGGCTGATTTCTTTAATGTCATGGAAGAGACCTCCCAGATTTTCGAAATTAAGGCAACGCCGGTATTCATACCATTAGGTGCAGAAGACAAATTCGAGGGTATGGTTGATCTGATCAAAATGAAGGTCTACATTTACAGCAAAGACGGTAGCGGAAAATTCGAGAACGGCGAGATACCTGCTGATATGAACGATACTGTGAGTGAATGGCGTGAAAAAATGATTGAAAATATCGTCGAAGTAAATGACGAACTCATGGAAAAGTATCTGGAAGGGGAAGAGCTCTCTGTTTCAGAAATCGAAAATACACTTATGCAGGGTATCAAATCGGGAATGTTAATCCCAACCCTATGTGGTTCCGCTGTCTTGAACATAGGGGTTTCACAACTGCTGGATTTCATCATCCAAGGATTTCCATCACCTATCGAGAGAGGGTCTAAAGACGGGACCAAGCCAGGTAGTGAAGAAGTGGTCGAAAGACCATCAACGTCTGATGCACCCTTTTCCGCTCTCGTTTTTAAGACTATTGCAGATCCTTTTGCAGGAAAACTTACGCTAATAAGAGTCTTTTCAGGCACAATTCAATCGGATTCAACCCTTTATAATGCAAATAAAAATGTTAAAGAAAAGTTCGGTCAACTTTTGCTTATAGAAGGTAAAAAGCAACAGCCTTTAAAGAAGGCCGGTCCTGGAGATATTGTCGCAATAGCTAAACTAAAAGAGACATCTACAGGAGACACCCTTTGTCTGGAAAGTGATCCTATTATATACAAACCAGCTGAACCGCTTCCACCAGTCTTATCCTATGCAGTTGAGGCAAAAGTCAAAGGGAGTGAAGACAAGGTGTTTAGCTCTTTAGCCAAGCTCCTCGAAGAGGATCCCACCCTCAGATTAGATAGGGATCAGTCCACATCAGAGATTGTCCTCTCTGGCACAGGTCAGATACATCTTGAAACTACCTGTGAAAAATTGAACAGAAAATTTGGTGTCGAGGTAAACCTAAATCCAGTTAAGGTGCCCTATAGGGAAACCATTAAGAAGCCTGTTCAAAAAGTTGTTTACCGCCACAAGAAACAGACAGGCGGTCGGGGACAATTTGCCGAGGTTCATTTTGATGTATTCCCTCAGGAAAAGGGAGCAGGTTTTGAATTCGAAGAGGCTCTAACAGGCATGAATGTCCCCAGAAGTTTTGTCCCTGCTGTTGAAAAAGGCCTTAACGAAGCACTCCAAAAGGGTGTGCTTGCCGGTTATCCCATTGTGGATTTGAAGGTCCGTTTCTTTGATGGTAAATCACATGACGTAGACTCATCAGAGATGGCATTTAAAATAGCGGCCAGTATGTGTCTCAAAAAAGCTATTCAGGATGCTAATCCCATCTTGCTTGAGCCGATCATGAAAGTGGAGATCACCATTCCGGAGGAGGTCATGGGTGATGTTATGGGCGATCTGAACGGACGGCGCGGAAGGGTTATCGGGGTGGACAGCCAAGGTAAAAACCAGGTGATCAAGGCCCAGGCTCCTATGGCTGAGGTCTTGCAGTATGCCCTGGATCTCAATTCAATGACAGGTGGTAGAGGGTCATTTCAAACAGAATTTTCCCATTACGAAGAGTTGCCCTCTCAGTTGGCTCAAAAAGTCATCGCGGCTGCTCAGGAAAAGGAGTAAAGACATCATAAAATGGAAAAAGGCATAAAGGCCGGTGTCCTGACGATCAGTGATAAGGGGGCTGAAGGGAAAAGAAAGGACATGAGTGGAGATATAGTCGTCAGGATTCTTGAGGAGCAAGGTTTTTCCGTTCCAAATATAAAAATCGTTCCTGATAATCACAAACAAATTGCGGATACGCTTGTGGCTTGGGTTGAAAAAGATCAGCTGTCCCTGATTGTCACCACAGGAGGAACCGGTCTTAGTCCCACGGATGTTACCCCAAAGGCTATGAGGGAGGTTATTGATTATGAGGTCCCTGGCATGGCAGAGGCCATGCGCGCCGCGAGCCTAAAGAAAACTCCCCATGCCATGATCTCCCGGGCCATGGTTGGTGTGAGAAAGGCCTGTCTTATCATTAATTTACCAGGAAGCCCCAATGGGGCTAAAGAAAATCTTTTTGTGGTGTTGCCCGCCTTAAATCACGCCCTTTCAAAGCTTGCAGGAGACCCTACCGACTGCGCAACATAATCCTATTTCATTCTGAATACTACACACCCTTTACGCCCACTATTTTACCAGCTTCGTTTCCTTTCAGCAAATGTTCACCCCCAGAAAAGGTAATTATGGTAGCCATAACCTATGGAACTT
>CAYRFN010000207.1:0-6930 GCA_964423495.1 uncultured Desulfobacteraceae bacterium | reverse complement strand
TGCATCTTAATTATATAAATATATCAATAGGTTAACATATTGAACAGGCTTAAATTGGCGGGCAGCTCTTTTACTGTGTGCATGAACAGCTCTGGCAAAGAGTTCCTTTCCCGTTCCGCTCTCCCCACAAAGCAGCACCGTGCTGTCGGTAGGCGCAACTTTTTGAATCTGTTCAAATATTTTGAGAATCCCAGGGCTTTCACCGATGATGTTGCTGAAGGCGAACCGGTCGCTGAGTTGCCGGCGCAGGGAAAGATTTTCTTCTTTCAAACGTTTGTTTTCCACTGCCTTTTCCACTGCAATCGATAGTTCTTCGTCAGAGAAGGGCTTTGCCAGGTAATCAAAGGCGCCCAACTTCATGGCCTCCACCGCGTTTTGCACAGAGGAATAGCCTGTCATGACAATAATGTACACTCCCGGCTTTTCCTTTTGGACAGTGCTTAGGATCTCCATACCACCCAGATCTGGAAGTTTCAGGTCCAACAGGACCACGTCGTATTGACCTTTCAATATCGCATCGAGTCCTGCTTTACCGGTCATACAGATATCGACTAAATGGCTTTCGTCAGAGAGCGCCATACGACACCCGTTGCAAATGACACGTTCGTCGTCAATAACAAGGATATTAATGGGTTCCATTACCTTGGCCTTCCATTTCAGAAAAATAGCGAAGCAATGTCCTTGGTGTCATTATTTAAAGCCTGCCTGCCTTATCCTGGTAAGACGCTTTACCCCCCTGATTTGCCTGAAATTGGCCCCCTGGCTGACACATTGTAATGCCAGCACAGGATTTACGACCTTTATGCCACAGATGGCATCCAGACCGTGGTCAAACAGGATGGGGGACATCGGAGCCGTGTCCCCCAGTATAATGACGTAGGCTCTGGAATTACAAAGTTCAAGCAGGTGTTCAAGGGTATGGTTCGTCAAGGCAGTCCCTGTTATGGCCACAACATCGGCCTGGGGAATCAGGGTGTCTGCATCAGCTTCAATGAAGTCCCCTTCTCTTGGATTTTTCTCAATCACCCAGAGTTCCTTTGCATACTCTCGAACCCTGGATGCAAAAGGAAAATGCCCGACAATGGCTATTCTCTTAGCCTCGCCCTTTTCCGCGATAAGATCCGCTGCATTAAGTTCAAGGCAGGAATCCTCATCTACTTCAAGCAAGGAATTGATCGTGGCCATACCGATAGCAGCTTCAAGAATGCTTTCAGAATAAGCCATCTGTGCTAATTCAAACGCACTTTTCTCCATCAGGGAACCTGGATTCTTCACTAAGGGTGGTTTCTGCCGGAGTGCATCCCGGGGGAGTGTGGCCGCCAGACCGCAGTTTCGAGTCAATACGCCCGTATGAAATACCCCCTGATGGATATCTTTCACAGTAGCGTCAAATTCCAATATGGACATCACGTCATCCAGGATTTTCATATATCCTCCAGTTCAATTAGAAATAACTCTGAACCCTAAGTTTGTCATAAGGCGGTATAGGTATTAAGGCTTATCCTGTGACAAATCAGAAGATATGCGATAGTTAAATTCCTCATTAATAATCCAATCCTCCACTCGATATATTTGTATATCCCCTCTGGCGCCTCTTGTTATTATTTTTTCAATCCCGGCATTTATAATGACTCTTTTGCAAAGCCTGCAAGGTTCTGCTCCCGCGGGCATAGGATCTCCTGTCTCGGCATCCATACCCATAAGGTACATGACGCCGCCTATTGCGTTCTTTCTTGCAGTATGGATTACGGCATTCATCTCGGCATGGACAGATCTGCACAATTCATACCTTTCCCCAGACGGTATGTTTGAACCCTCTCTCGGACAGTATCCGATATCCACACAATTTTTTGAGCCCCTGGGAGCGCCTGTATATCCAGTGGAAATGATCTCATCGTTATTGACTATGACCGCACCGTAATTCCTTCTCAAGCACGTTCCGCGTTTTGCCACCTCCATGGCAATGTTCAAATAATAATTCTCTTTACTGAGTCTTTTTGAATTCACTGAACATTTCTCCGCCATTTGTATTTCATCTGGTGCAATCAGGGAGGCTAAAGACCACCCCGATGTATAAAAGGGGCCACCTGTCTCTTTTCATCCCCCAATACTGTTCATCCGGCGGACACATTTCCGGAAATCTGATTCCCAAAGACGGTGGTTCTCGGGTTTGCTTTGGATTGTATGCTTTATGAGATCCAGCAGGTAGACGTCCCCTCGCCCTTCCCTTAATGGCATTTTAATGTTGGTTTCCTGATCAGAAAAAAGACAGCCCTTTAAATGGCCATCGGCTGTCAACCGCAATCGATTGCAATGATTACAAAAGTGATGACTCAGGGCTCCGATAAATCCGATCTCTCCTCTGGCCCCTTCGAGGATATATCTTTCAGAAGGTCCATCTAATGGATTATGGTGAATGGGGTGAAGGGGCCCCAAGGTCTGAATTTGATTAAAGATCTCTTTCGTGGAAATAAACTTGTCCTTTGTCCGGGTATTCTTTTCGCCAAAAGGCATCAGCTCGATAAAACGCACATTGTAAGGTTTTTTGAGGGTCAAACGTGCAAACTCCAGATATTCGTCATCATTGATCCCCTTCATGGCTACAACATTAATTTTGAGGGGGTTCAATCCCACGTGATTCGCTTCCTCAATGCCCTCCCAGACTTTGTCAAAATAATCCCGTCTGGTTATTTGCCGGAATCGATCCCGTCTTAATGTATCCATACTTACGTTAATTCTGCAGATACCACAACCACGGAGGGCACGGGCTAAACCCTTCAGAAGAACCCCGTTGGTCGTTAGGGTGACATCTTTTAATCCCTTTATTTTACAAAGTTTTTCAAGGAAGCCTGTGAATCCCTTCCTTATCAGAGGTTCTCCACCCGTGAGCCTGATTTTACGAATACCCACCTGAACCGAAAGCCTTGCAAGACGGAGCATCTCTTCATAACTGAGTATCTCCTGATGCGGGACATATTGCATACCCTGTTCCGGCATACAATAGATACATCTCAGATTGCAGCGATCTGTCACCGAAAGCCGCAAGTAATTGATAACGCGATTGTGGTTATCCAGCAATGCCGTATTCCTCAAGTTGCAAAATCGCTTCGCGGTTTTATGATGAGAAATGATGTAAACAGTCTTGTGTTCTCCTTAAGAAGATTATGTTATAGCTGTCAATCTGATACTACCACTGGTTGCACGATAACATAACCATCCATAAGGTTTATGGTTTCTATAATACCTTCGATGAATTTCTTTTCTCCCAGGAGATCGATCATCCAGTATCCCTTGCCTTCTGGCTCCATTCGGGCTACATCTTTCATGATTTCCTTTTGCTCACTCCCCGAATTCACATACACGGTGCTCAAACACATGTTCTCCTCCCTTCATCCATATCTTATCTTATTTTTCTGCCAGTAGAACATCCAAGACCTTTCCGGCAGCATGAAAGGCCTCTCCCACCTTTTCCACAAACCGATATTCTCATTCATTTATCCCCTCATGCTATTGGCTTCAAAAACACTTAGTATTATTTTAGGTTTATAAAAAGGTTACAAGCATTGGCCATGGTAATCTCTTTTCAAAAACGAAAAGTCGCTGCCCGGGAATCGGCGACCTAGATTTCTGTGATAGTGATCGCCCCCTGTTCACATACCTCAAGGCAGCTTTCACATCCGAGGCATTCTTCCCCGTTGACAGGTACAGATTTTTCATCCTGCATTTCATATACATCAACTGGGCATATTTCCACACATTCCTCACAACCGATGCATTTTTCTACATCCACTTCGGGTCTATAAGCCATGTGACTACCTCCTCATCAATTTTGTTAAAGATCCCTCATCCATCTCCTGCAGCCTCTCCTTCCAAGACCCTTCCTCCTGCAACCTCCGGCCCTCTTTGTAGCAAAACCCAGTTGAGAAAACTTCCGGAGCATGGTAACAAGATCGTCATCCACACTTCCTTCATGAAACATGTAGTTTTCGAAAGGCTGTCGATATTGGATATCATAGCGCCTTCTTTTTTCCTCATCTCCTAAGATCTGATAGGCCTCATTGATCTCTTTTAGCCGTTCTTCACTTTCAGAATTTCCCCTGTTTCTATCGGGGTGGTATTGCATTGCAAGCTTGCGATATGCCTTTTTGATATCCTCTGCTGAGACGTCGGACGTGACCCCTAGAGTCCTGTAATAATCGTACGGTGCCATGGTTACTTCCTCCTAAAAGTTATGCTTATCCACGTCTGCATGTACCTCCATCAGAGCATGGAGGGGTCTCACAACGCTCCTCACGACCGCAGCAGGTCCTGCCACTCGGACGTTCAGATATTTGTCCCCCAAAGGAGGCAACGGACAATATCCTTTCCATCTCAGTGCTTCCGCACTCCTTGCAAAAAAGATTTTCGTCCTTTCCCACGCCGGTTAGGTATTCGGATACGGCTTCACATACCTTGCATCGATACTCATAAATTGGCATTTCAATCCTCCTTTAAACTTCCGCCAAATGAATGGCTTTCAATTCGCTTTTTGTCGATTTGCCTATGCCCTACATACATGGAGGGTCACTAATGCTTTATCCGTCAGGTCGGGCAGGATCTTCTACCCCTAGGCGATTCACCCGTTCCCCTGGCTATCCAGTTTAAAAATCTCTTAAGCAATCCGATTTTTTCAGGCTCTTTCTGAGAAGAGAATTTCCCCCGGTTTTTCTTTTCAGGCTCCATTAACTATCCTCCCATTTCCTGCCACGTATCACTACAAAAGATCCTTCCCCATGACCGGATTTGACAGGTTCATCTCTCGTGGTCTCGGACAAAGTCCTAAAGATCGTCTGATTGAAAGTCAAATCTTCAAAACCTATGCGATCCATAATGTCGATAAGTTCGCCAACCGAGAAGAAGATCGCCTCCCTGTAAAACACATTCTCTTCTTTACGATTTAAGTAAGTTTGCCCCAGCACACTGTTGCGATCAATAAAACCGATAATGAGAAATCCGCCATGGCAGAGAACCCGATGTGTTTCCTGCAAGGCCCTGACAATGTCATCAACAAAGCAGATGGTGGTGACCATCAAAACGAAATCAAACCGGGAATCATCAAAGGGAAGCTCTTCAGCCACCCCATCCAGGACTTGAATTCCCCGCTCTTGAGCAATTTCTCTCATGCGATTTGAAGGTTCCACACCAATCTTGATCCCCAATGGTTCCGCAAATCGACCCGTACCTACACCTATTTCCACGCCTCGTCCCCCTGCCGGCAGCATGGCTTTGACAGCCCGCAATTCGGCTTCATAGACCCACCGATTTTCCACGAACCAGTCTTCATATTGCTCCGCGTATTTTTCAAAAGGGGATATTTTCGGCATAATTAAATTTTTTGGTAAATGAAGCTGCAGTGTTGTGTTCCTATTGATCACCCCGTTTAAGGGAAGTGCCAAGGGATTCTATTTACGCCTATTTGAATTTTGCCAACAGACCGACCATTGCTCCCCGCGCCGGATCGGATCCGATAAGGGGAGAATATGGCGTATCAATCCGCAAGATATCGGGTAGAGGAACTCTCTCTGCAAACGCCATGGCCAGCTCATTGATCATTCCCCCGATTTCGTGTTGGGAGACGATCTGGCCTCCCAGCAAGGTTTGGGTCCTGCAATCGGCGATGAGCTTGCAGTAAACAGGTTTGCCGCCATAGGCCGGTCGTGTTTTAAGAGCCTTGTAGGAAACAGAGGTTACATCAAATCCCATCTTTTTTGCTTTTTCTTCGGTAAAACCAACAGCGCCCACTTCATGACCGGATACATCCATGATAAAAGTCATGGTCGTCCCCCGGTAAGGAACAACGTTTCCTTTCACTAAATTCATTGCCGCGATATTTCCGGTGATCCCGGCGGTGGTTACCATCAATCTCCGGGTCTTTGCGCCGGTGACTACATCCCAGTTCTCCATGCAGTCGCCGACAGCATAAATATCAGGGTCGCTGGTTTGCAGGTATTGATTCACGGCGATGGCTCCCGTTTCACCTATCCGGATGCCCGCCTTTTCCACTGGACCGATATTGGGCTCAGCTCCGGCGGCGAAGACTAAAAGATCCACCGCCAGTTCCCGATCCTTGAGAATAAGTCGCTTTTTGCTTGAGTCAGTAAGCACGCTCTTAATTTGAGCCGAAAGAATCAGGTCCACGCCACTGTCCACCATTACTTTTTCAATTTTCTCCCCCATATCCTGGTCAACAGCCGATGGTAGTATGTGGTCCATAATCTCCAACAAATAGACCCATTGGTAGCCTCTCTCTTTAAGCGCCTGGGTGATCTCTATTCCAATGGCACCCGATCCAATGACAGCCGCGCTGGAATATTCGCTGATGATAACATCCAGGGCCTTCCACTGTGAGATATCAGTACTCATCGCAAATTCATTTTCTCCGTTTAATCCAGGAATATCCGGAATCGACGGCCTGGCGCCCAGGCTTAAGATGAGTTTGTCATAGGCATAGTTTTTTCCTCCGGCGATGATTTGCTTTTCATCTCTCAAAATATCCGTAATCTCAGTTTCCAGGTGTACCTTTATTCCTCTTTCCTCGAAGAATTTGCCCGCATAAAAGATTCCGTCCCAGTCCGTGAATGTACCTCTCATTGCGAAAGGCAATTCACAGGGCGCATACCCAATCTCAGACTGGGTACTAAAGATGTCTATCTGGGCTACCTTATCAAGTTCTCGTATCTGTCCGGATGCGCTTCTTCCGCCTGCACCTGCACCGATTATGCATATCTTCATCTCCCATCTCCTAACAGTAATAGACCATTGTTTGATAAAATTTATTATCCAAAATTGGCATGTTATTCATCTACTTGCGGAGGAGCACCTTTATCTGCTTTGACAAAAGCGATTTTAAACGGTCGAGACTCACCGGATATCCCTGAATCGGAATCCCCA
>CAYRFN010000206.1:0-6933 GCA_964423495.1 uncultured Desulfobacteraceae bacterium | reverse complement strand
GAGCCCCATGTCCTGCCATGGCTAAACTGCGACTTTCTTAAAAGAGATCCCCATGTCCCTGTCCTAATATATTACAGGTATTGGGGGCATTAAAGCAACTGATGACGAATTCTGGATTGTAACTCTTAAAAAAACCCATATGTCGATGTCTAATACAAAATACTTAAAATAATGTGATTGGAAGTTATGAAAGTAAGCCTGAACTGGTTGAAAGATTATGTAGATATTGAAGTATCGCCCGAAGAGCTTGGCCAGCTTCTGACAATGACAGGGCTGGAGATGGAAGGAATTGAGTCTGTAGGTCAGTCTCTTGAAGATATTATTGTGGCGAAGATATTGATTATTGAGCCTCATCCAAGGGCAGATCGACTATTCCTTTGCCAGTTGGATACCGGACGAGAAAGGCTACAGGTGGTATGTGGCGCCCATAACTTGGAAGAAGGTTTTTTGGTTCCATTAGCATTGCCTGATGTAAAGCTTCCTGACGGAACAGTCATAAAAGAAAGTCGGATCAGGGGAGAAAATTCAAAAGGGATGCTCTTGGCAGAAGATGAAATGGGTTTGACCGATGACCATACTGGTATCATGATTCTCCCAACGGATCTTGTCCCTGGGATATCATTGCCTTCGGCACTCCCTTTATCTGATTGGGTCTTAGATATAGAAATCACGCCTAATCGGCCGGATTGCGCTTCAGTTATAGGGGTTGCTAGAGAGATTGCTGCCATAACTGGGAAAAGGCTGAGGAGACCGAAGATTGAAATAAAAGAGAGCGGTCCACCTATTGAAGATCTATCAAGCGTCACAATCATAGATCCAACAGGTTGTCCCCGTTACGCCGCAGGAATAATTCAAGATATTGAACTGAAACCATCTCCATTTTGGATGAGGTATCGGCTCCATCTATCTGGAATAAGGAGTATCAATAACATCGTTGATGTGACCAACTATGTGATGTTGGAAATGGGCCAGCCTCTTCATGCCTTTGATTACAATCGGCTTAGAGAGAATAGGATAGAAGTCAGGCGGGCAGAAGATGGAGAGGACTTTACTACGCTTGACGGAGTTACCCACAATCTGAATAGCGAGGCGCTTATGATATGTGATGGAGCGCGCGCGGTGGCCTTGGCAGGAATCATGGGAGGGCTCAATTCGGAGATTTTTTCAGGGACCAAAAATGTTCTGTTGGAGAGCGCTTTCTTTGATCCTGTGACCATTCGAAGGGGATCAAAGCATCTCGGAATGTCTACAGAGGCATCGTATCGTTTTGAAAGGGGTATAGATATTGAAGGCGTCACAATAGCACTCAAGATGGCCGTTTCACTCATTTCTCATTTGGCAGGAGGAAATGTTGCTGCCGGATTCATTGATAACTATCCAAATACTTATACCTCTCCTATCATAGATCTTAAGGTGGATAAAACGAATCGTTTCCTTGGTACGACACTTTCAAGAGATGTCATCGGCAAGTATTTAAAGGCCTTAGAGATGGATGTGCAGGATATCAATGAGAACAAGCTGAGGGTCAAACCTCCTTCATTTCGAGTGGATATTACCAGAGAAGTGGATCTCATGGAAGAAGTAGCAAGACTGGATGGATTTGATAATATTCCTGTTACTTCTCCAAGTGTCAGGCCTTCCGAAAAGGGAGAGTCAGCCGAACTGGTCCTCCGTGACAAAGTGAGGTCAATCATATTAGGCCTTGGATTTACTGAAATCATCACTTACAGTTTCATCTCTCCTGATTCAGCTGACATACTTGGTGCAGATGATAAAAGTTCTCTCAGGTCTTTTGTGAAGCTTTTAAACCCACTTACAGTTGACCAGTCAGTTATGAGGACCTCTCTGATTCCGGGTCTCATGTCTGCAGTCAAGACTAACTCTTTTCATGGCGAAAAGGAGTTAAAGTTATTTGAGTGGGGAAAAATATTCATACAAATTGAGGGCGATCAACTCCCTCTTGAAAAGAATATCCTGGCAGCAATAATAACCGGCCAATATCATCAAGAAACATGGTATGGCCATCAAAGATATGTGGACTTCTATGATATTAAAGGTGCGGTTGAAGCTGTTTTGAAAGGCCTGGACCTCCAGGAATTTTTGTTTCAAAAAGAGATCGGTTTTCCAGGGTATGATCCTGAGCTTTCAAGCGGTATCTATTGTTCAGCCTCTCTAATTGGGCAGGCAGGTCGGATCTCTTCCAGGGTGATGGAGGCATATGACCTTAAAACAAAAAATGCTTACCTCTTTGAGCTTGATATTGAGGCCCTTTTAAAACACCTTTCCGGGACAAAGAAATTCCAGCCTTTTGCCAAGTTCCCTGCTGTTTACAGGGATATTTCGATTATTGTAAAGCGAGAACTGGAGAGCTCCAAACTCACTGAAATTATAAAGCGAGAAGGCTCGGAACTAATCGAATCAGTCCAAATTTTTGATCTATATGAGGGGAAAAAAATAGACTCTTCCCAAAAGGCAATAGGGTTCAGGATCTGTTATAGATCAAAACATGGCACCTTGGATGGTGGAGTAATAAATCAGTTGCACGAGTCCATTATTGACGAGATAAGACAAGAGACCGGGGGTAAACTAAGGGAGGGCTGAGAAAATGGTCCAGATTCCTTATGATAAGAAATATTTCCGTATTGGGGAAGCCAGTCGAATCGTAGGTGTTGAGCCATATGTCTTGAGATATTGGGAAAGTGAGTTTCCAGAGATAAGGCCACAAAGGGCTGATTCCAAGCAGAGGACATACCAGAAAAAAGATATTGAAACTTTACTTAAGATAAAGAAACTTCTTTATGAAGAAAAGATGACAATCAAAGGTGCAAAGCAGCGCCTTAAGCAAGAAAAGACCACAAAAACCGCTGTTGATTATCCATTCTTACAAAACCTAAACACAGAACTTCACGAAATCCTCAAGATACTCTCATAGTTTCAACCATCGTGATGCTGCAAACCATAATCTTTCCAATCATTTCTTCACTTCAAAAAACAAGCTCCTTAAAACTTGACAGATATTTTTGGTATTTGTAAGATTCTTTACAGTAAAGAATAAATTGGAGGAGATATGGCGGTTACCAAGATTAGCCAGAAACATCAAATCACCATTCCTAAGGATGCATTTGAGAAACTTCGTTTAGAAGTGGGGGATTTCTTAGAAGTGGAGGCGATAGAAGAGGGGCTTCTGCTTATCCCCAAAAAACTTATATCCAAGGATCAGGCTTGGTTCTGGACAAATGAATGGCAAGAAAAAGAAAGAGAGGCTGATGAAGCTATTGCCAGGGGAGAAATATCTGAGCCATTCGAGAACGCTGAAGAGTTGGTTAGGCACCTTAGTAAATAACTATGAAAATTCAAACGACTAAGCCGTTTGATAGGGATTACAAAAACTTACCAAAGGGAATAAAAGAACGATCCAATAAACAATTTGCTCTTCTTTTGGAAAATTCTCGTCATCCATCCTTGCGCATTAAAAAAATCAGAGGACATCCGGCCATTTGGGAAGGTCGGATCACAGAGAGCTATCGTTTTACCTTCCAGATCTCGGAAGAAACATATCTACTTAGAAGAATCGGAACTCATGATGTCCTTATAGCTCCATAATATTTATAGTGAGCTAAATGTACTGATTGATGTCTGGTGCGACAAAGGGCCCGGATTCCGAGACGGCGACCGGCGGGCTTGATTTTGCTAAAAAGGTTGAAAATCGAGGAATGTGGGGTATAGGTATCCTCTTATCTAAACTCCCACTTTCCCGATCTCACTCTTCCCACGGCTCTCATGGTTCTCACGGCTCCCACAGCAGCCACGGTTCGCATAGTTCTGGTGCTTGTGGTTGTTGTGCTGGTTGTGGTGCTGGTTGGACAGGATGTGAAATATGAAGTAAAAATCTCGATGACCTCATTAATCCTTAAAATAATACATCAATATGGATCGGGAAGGGATTCTAAACATATCACAAATTGTGATATGTTTAGAGATCAAGCACGTTGGAAATGGTCATGTTTTTACCGAGCGAGGTGTTACAATACTACCAGGTGTGCAATAATCCGGGAACGGATTTGAACTGTGAATAGTTTTTAAGGTACCAAATTAGCACCTTAAGTCTTTGGGGTCCGCAACGCGGTTTCATGGGCAATTATAGTTACCTGGAGCTACTATGACAACTGTTGTTCCTATAGAATCAATTGTCAGCAAAATACTTTTTATTAGAGGTGAACGAATCTTACTGGATAGGGATTTATCAAAGCTTTATGGCGTGAAAACCAAAGCCTTGAAGCAAGCTGTGAGACGAAACATAAAACGTTTTCCTGATGATTTTATGATTGAGCTGACGAAAGAGGAAAGTCTCTCTTTAAGGTCACAAAATGTGACCTTAAAGAGAGGGCAGCATTCAAAGTACTTACCTTTTGCCTTCACAGAGAAAGGCGTAGCGATGCTTTCCTCTGTTCTCAATAGCGAGCACGCCATAGAAGTGAATATTGCAATCATGAGAGCCTTTGTTTATTTAAGAAAAAAGATTGCATCCAATGCTGAACTGGCGCACAAGCTTGCTGAGCTTGAGCGACATCTGAAAGATCACGATGAGCAGATTCAGTCCATTTTCGAGGCCATTGGGCAGCTTATGGCTCCTCCAGAAAGGTCCAGAAAGAAAATCGGGTTTGAAGTCAAGGATGCGGCCGCAGCCTATTCCAAGCGGGGCAAAAGGAAAAAAGCAAAGGTTCTAAAATAGACAGGATTTACATGATAAACATGATAAGAGTTAAAGAGAATAAATCCGGAAGTCCCTGCTAATCCTGTCAGAATAGAGGATACATGACCGACATAGTAGGCAAACTCTGGGGATTCTGCCATACCCTTCGGCATGACGGGATCGATTACGGCGATTATATCGAGCAGTTGACCTACCTCCTTTTCCTCAAGATGATCGAGGAGAAAGGGGTGGAGATCCCTGCCGATTATTCATGGGCAGTTTTGCGGGAAAAATCCGGAACGGATCTTTTAGAGCACTATATGGATACCCTGAGGGAACTGGGAAAACTGAAAAACATGTTGGGCGACATTTACGGAGGCGCCATCTCCCGGTTCAGCAACCCGGTCAACTTGAAACGACTGGTCAATCTCATTGATGAAACGGAATGGACCGGCCTTAATGTGGACGTCAAGGCTGCGGCTTATGAAGGACTACTCGAAAAGTCGGCTTCCGAGGGGAAGAAGGGGGCCGGCCAATATTTCACACCACGCATCCTTATTCAATCCATCGTCCGCTGCATGAAGCCTGACCCTCGCAAGACCAAGGATTTTACCATACATGACCCGGCAGCAGGGACCGGAGGCTTTTTGGTCTGCGCCTATGAGTGGCTCATGGAACAGACCAAAGGGGGCCTTGAGCGAGGGGATGCAAAACGCATTCTCACCACTACCTATTCAGGCACGGAACTCGTACCCCGTCCCCGCAGACTGGCCTTGATGAACTTATATCTCCATGGGATTCAGGTCAACATTTACCTGGGAGATGCCATTTATGAGCCCAAAAGGGGAGTACCCTATGACTGCGTCATGACCAATCCTCCTTTTGGGACCAAGGGAGCCAACCAGGCTCCCAACCGCGATGACTTCACCGTCTCTACCAGTAATAAACAACTCAATTTTGTGCAGCATGTGATGAGTATTTTAAAGCCAGGCGGTCGCGCAGCCGTTGTTGTGCCGGATAATGTCCTGTTCGCCGATCAGGCCGGCGAGGTGTTTAAAATCCTCACCGAGGACTGTAACCTCCACACCGTTCTTCGTCTCCCCAACGGCACGTTCACGCCTTATAGCCCCGGCACAAAAACCAACGTAATCTTTTTCAGCAAGGGATATCCAACCGAGAACGTCTGGATCTACGACGCCCGCACCAATGTCCCAAGAATAACCAAAAAGGACCGCCCTCTCACCCCACAACATTTTGCTAAATTTGAGACTTGCTATGGCCCGAATCCAGAGGGCTATGCCAAACGCGACCCTAAAAATTCCAAAGAGGACCGCTGGCGGTCTTTCCATATTACCGAAGTCAAGGACCGCGATTTCAAAATCGACAGCCTAAAATGGCTCAAAGATGAATCCCTTGGCGATACTGATGAATTGCCTGAACCTGAAGAGTTGGCAACGGATGCGATTGCCGAGCTTGAAGGTGCGATAGAGGAATTGAATGCTATTATCATGTCGCTGGAGAATTCCAACAGCGTTGAAGTATCCCTTCCAACAGATGGAAAGGAAACATAGTGGTTGGTAAAGATCAGCAATTACATCAAGAGACAGCAGATACGAAACTAGATTTGGAACAACTTGAGGGTTGGGCATTCCCAAAAATCAGCGACATTTTTACGGTCAATTACGGCAAAGGACTAAATAAGTCCAACCGCAAACCGGGCATCATCCCTGTCTATGGCTCCAACGGACCGGTGGGGCGACACAACAGTGCTATCACGGAGAGCCCAACGATAATAATAGGTCGCAAGGGCTCTATCGGTGCAGTGAATTATTCAAATGTCCCCTGTTGGCCAATAGATACAACCTATTTCATAGACAAGTTTCATGGGTTAGTCCCTCAGTTTATCTTTCATGCCCTGCGCAGCCTTAATCTTGGTGACCTTGACACTTCCACGGCTATCCCCGGACTCAACCGGAACGACATATATCGTCAACTCATCCCTTTGCCCCCCATTCCAGAACAAAAGCGGATTGTGGCGAAGGTTGAGGAACTGCTTGCGCGGGTTAATGTGGTACGTGAGCGTTTGGCAAAGGTTAAGGAGATTCTCAAACGATTCCGCCAGTCCGTCCTCTTCGCTGCCTGCTCTGGCCATCTGACTGAGGATTGGAGAAATGATGAAATTTATTTAGTACTACAACGTTACTTAAGTTATAAGCCGCAGTCTCTTTTTACGATGAGAA
>CAYRFN010000205.1:0-7037 GCA_964423495.1 uncultured Desulfobacteraceae bacterium | reverse complement strand
GCCCGATTGGACATTTCTTATCGTAATCATTGCTTTTGGCGGGTTCTCAAAATGATAGATTTGCAGTCGAAAGCTTGAACTACGTGGCGGCGTGGATACATAGCAGATATCAGAGGGCGAGATAATACTAATAGAAAGTGTCGATTTTATAGCAACGGCTAAATTTTATAATCAAACGTTCAATTAACATCTGGGGATTAGGAATTTATGATTTTATGAGTGTCCCCTCTTTTACACGACCGAAACAAATACCTTGAAACCGCAAGCGTTTCTATGATAAATGTTAAAAGCCTTTTAAGGCTAAAATCTATTTTCCTGTGGCTAAACCTTTATTTTTCTACGGTATTTTAAGCGGTTATTTGATAGACTTTCATTGATCCGGCAAATTTGGTGAAATCCATGTTGACATATGAAGATTTCCAGGAAACAGGACAGGTACAAGCAACGGTTTTCACACCGAGTTTTATTTTTTCGACTTCAGAAATACTGAAAAAATTGATTGAATTAACACCTGATATGCTTGATGGAGACCCAACTGTTCTTCCCTTGCCTGAAGATGCGCCTCATGAAATTCCTCGAATAACACTTGAAAGCAAAGAAAAGACATACAAACTTGAAGTGGCACCTGCTCGCATTAATTTCTTCCAAAATAAGATTAAGAAGGAAGACAAAGTAGAACCACAAGAGTTTATCCAAAAGGCGGGTGAAGTTCTTATTAGTCTACTTAATGGCATCGGCGTAAATTGTGGCAGGATAGCCGCAGTAATAAATCGCTTCTCCTATCAAGATGATCCTAGCAAAGAAATTGCCTTACACTTTTGCAAGGATAATTTCATCTAGGAACCATTTAATCGTCCTAGTGAATTCGAATTACATTCTTTGAGGAAATATGATTTTTTACAATCATTTAAGGTGAACAGCTGGGTTCGCATTAGGAGTGGACTTATAAAATCGGAGGACGGATTTTTTCGTCCAGTAGTTTTCGCTCATCAAGACATAAATACACTGGCAGAGGAAACCAAAACTTACAACAGGCAAGAAATTCTCTCATTCTATAAGGGTGTGTGTAGCGAGTTCGATAAAATTCTAAAATTATATTTCCCTAAATGAGAAGGCGGCCTACTATGAACCTTCAGACCAATATGGATTTCTGTGTGATTGGCAATTCCAGACCATCTAAAGTTGAAGAAAGGTGGATGATTGTAAAATATGGTGAGGAATATTCTGCCTATGTGTCGAGCGGTTTTTTGCAGGAAAGGGCAGTGGTTGTTTCTGCAGCCACACCGTTTGAGTTCACCGACTTGTTTTCGATAGGGAACGTAACTCTTGTCAATTCAGGAACTTCTTCGGACATAAACGTTGAAATCCCGGAGATTCCTTGGTTTATTAATGACAAGACCCATAGAATCATAGTTTTTAATCATAGGGCTCGTTTGCCCCAGGAGCTGACAGGGGCAAGCTGCGTTTATGCTGAATTGCCTAGATGGAATAATATGGCCCAGTTAAATCAAGCTCTTCAGAGAATCGGGAGATTTGCAAGGTTTCCAGAAAACCGGGACTCATACGGTGCCAAAGCTATTGACAAAGAATGTATAAGTCGAGGTGTTAGCATTTTCAAGAAGCTTGTTAAATTGAGGTCTACCACAGAAGTGCAAATTCCAGATCCTTTTGTTGCGCCTCTGTCATCAGGGGGAATTCAAATTGAATGGGAAGAAGGCGAGAGATATCTAGAAGTCTCTATAAACCCAGATCCTCCTACTGTTTACTATTTTGCCACTGACAAGGCAAAGGAAGGACAATTGACTCTGGAAGGACCTCTAAGGTTTATGTCTGCTTTGAAAGAGCTTCTCACCTGGTTTGTCACTGGAACTACTGAAGGTTTGGCTCAACTCGCTTTCGAGGAACCTCCTGAAGAATGGATCTTTTGAATGAGAAGGGCTTGAGGAGATGGAAACTGAAGAGATCCTTAATGAAGATCACACTCCCTTAAAAAGACCTTGACGGATGTGAAACCAAGGTTATATATGAAAAAAGATTTGAAATTTAAGAGCCTGGATAATCCTGCACAAATCAAAACTACTGGAGAATGATTCCCGCAACGAATCAACTCTGCAGGCAATAATCATTCATCTGAAAAACTTTAAATCGACAAGGAGGAAAAATATGAAATTTAAAACTTTATTCACTCTAGTGGCTGTGGCGGCCCTGTTAACTTCAACGGGATATGCCCAGACCCTTGGTATCGGAACCAGCAGTCCCGGGTCGATCACACACTCCACCGGATCGGCCATTGCGAAGCTCATCACCCAGGAGGTGAAGATACAGACCCGTGTGCAACCCCACGGAGGGAACAGCGCATTTGTCCCGGCGGTCCATGCCGGGGAAGTGGATTTCGGGTTGGCAAACGCCTTTGAAATGAAAGATGCCCTGGCCGGAACCGGGATATACAAAGGTCAGGTCCTCAAAGACCTAAGAGTGGTCGCCGTGCTCATGCCGCTGCGTACCGCTTTTTTCGTGGCGAAAGATTCTCCGGTCAAATCGATCAAGGACCTGAAGGGTAAAAGAGTCCCGGGCCGTTGGACCTCACAGAAAGTCATCCGATATATTACCGCGGGGCTTCTTGCCAATGCCGGTTTGAGTTACGATGACGTAAAAATGGTCCCCGTGCCCAATGTGATTCGCGGCGCGGACGACTTCATCCAGGGGAAAGCCGATACCTTCTTTTTTGCCGTAGGCTCCGGAAAGGTTCGGGAAGCCGGGGCCAAGGTCGGGGGTCTGCGGGCCCTGACCGTCGACCCGTCCCCTGAGGCTGTTGCCCGCCTGCGAGAGCACCTGCCGGTTGGATACCCCTTGCTTCTTCAACCGTCAAAGTCCAATTACGGCATCAACGAACCTACCTATGTCGCGGCTATGGACTTTCTTTTCCTGTCCAGTACCAAAGTTTCGGAAGATGTGATCTACAAGGTGACCAAGGCCTTGCACGGAGGGAAGAAGGCCCTATTTGCCTCCTTCAAGCCGCTGGGCGCCAATTTTTCACCCGATAAGATGGCCAAGAAATTACCTGCCGGTGAATATCACCCGGGCGCGATCAAGTTTTATAAGGAAGTGGGCCTCTGGCCTCCCAAGGAATAAAACGCAGCCTGGTAAACAAAATAGCAGGGCTGTTCCATATGATGACCGTGATTTATGAACAGCCCTGCTCTTTTTTGTTCTAACGTGAAGACTTCGACGCCTTCTTCGGTTCATGACATAGAAAAAGCAGCTCCGTTTTAGAATCCTAGAAAGGAACTGGTTCATTTGAGCGAGAAAAACAGACCCGAGGTCTCTGGGCCGACATCCCCCGTTGCTAACGGCCTAATATCCTTCCTGGCAATCGCCTTAACTTGCGGGGCCATCTTTCGTGCATGGGACATCGACCGCATGGTAGGGCTGGTACTTTATACGGAACAGTACTTGGGCATCATGCTGAGCATTTCCCTACCCCTGGTCTATCTGGCCGTGCCCGCCGGGAAAGGACGAAAAAGAGAGGGAAACATCCCCTGGTACGATGGCCTCGGGGCCCTGGCCGGTTTTTTTGTCGCGGTCTACACCACCATCCGCTTCCCTGTGCTTACCGATCTGACCACCGCCCGGCCTGTTGACGGCATCATCGTCGGGGCCATCATGATTGTCCTTTTGATAGAAGGACTCCGCCGGACTGTCGGCATTGTCCTGCCGATCTTGGTGATCGCGATTTTTGGTTTGTCCCTTGTCAGCCACCTTATACCGGGGGCGCTGCAGGGCCGGTACGTATCACTCGAAAAACTCGTTTATTACCTGGCATGGGATTCGTCGGGTGTTCTGGGGACCCCGATGAGGATCGTGACAAGCATCGTCATTGCTTTCGTGCTTTTCGGCCAGGTCCTTTTCAAGTCGGGGGGCTCCGGATTTTTCACCGACATCGCCACGGTTCTTATGGGCCGATTCAGGGGAGGCCCTGCCAAAATTTCCGTGTTCGCATCCTCACTTTTCGGTTCAATTTCGGGCAGCACCGTCTCCAACGTCGTGACCACCGGGGTCATCACCATCCCCTTGATGAAAAAAGGGGGCTATCGCGCCCATCTTGCCGGTGCCATCGAGGCGGTCGCCTCCACAGGGGGCCAGCTCATGCCTCCGGTCATGGGGGCCGCAGCCTTTCTCATGGCCGAGTTCCTTTCGATTCCCTACACGGACATTGTCCTGGCCGCTTTGATTCCCGCTATTCTCTATTACGTCGCGTTGTTCATCGAGGCGGATCTGGAGGCGGCTCGCAGCGGCATTTCCCGGGTCGAGGAGTCCAAAATACCTAAATCCGGACCGGTGCTCAAATCGGGCTGGTTTTTTCCCTTGCCCTTTGGGGTGCTTATCATTGCCCTTTTCCTGTGGAACGACCTGCCTGAAAAGGCCGCCCTCAGGGCCGTGGGCATAATCGTTCTATTCGGCGTTATACTGGGCTATAAGGGCAAACGTCTCAACGTCTCCGATCTTATCGATACGCTGAAGTCCACCGGGCTGGGTGTCCTTGAAATCGTCATGATCGGAGCCTCAGCCGGTATGGTGATCGGTATGCTCTATATATCCGGCATCAGTTTCGGCCTCACCCTCGCCCTCGTTCAGATGGCCGGCGGCAATGTGATCCTGGTGCTGTTGATGGCGGCGGTCATCTGTATCATCCTTGGCATGGGCATGCCGACCATAGGGGTCTACGTACTGCTGGCGACCCTCGTGGCCCCTGCTCTTGTAGAGGTCGGGATAGAGCCAATTGCCGCTCACATGTTCATACTCTATTTCGGTATGATGTCCATGATCACACCCCCTGTCGCCATCGGCGCCTTTGCCGCAGCCACTCTGAGCGGCGCCGATCCCATGCGTACAGGCTATGCGGCCATGCGGTTCGGGTGGCTCGCCTTTGTCATTCCCTTTATGTTTGTCGCCTCTCCCACCCTTTTGATGCATGGAAGTCCCTTTCTGGTCCTGATAGACTTTTTAACGGCCTTGACAGGTACCTGTCTTGTCTCCATGGCGATCATGGGCTATCTCTTTCGACATCTCGGTCTGCTTGAACGCCTGATTTTCGGGACCGCAGGACTGGCGCTTGTCTCTCCTTCTACCGCTTTTGAAGGCAGCATATTGATCAATCTTTCCGGATTTGTTCTGGGAATCATCATGGTCGGACGAGAAATCCGTAAGCGGCCCGTAACCCTATCGGCCGAAAAATCGTGATTTAGGGGCCTATGGCCTTTTGCTCCCCCTCTTTCATTTTTCGGGGGCTGTTTTGTAAGATGTTTCAGGCGTTTTTATCCGAGGAATTGTTTAAGAAAAAGGAGGTTTGAAGATGCGCATTGACTGCCAAACCCATGTATTTCCGAGCTCATATATCGATATTTTCGTAAAAAACACCGAATCAACCCGGATTGTGAAAGAAGGGGCCAATCTCACGGTCATGATGGGCGACCGCCCGACGCTCCGAATGAATGAAGAGCGTTACGACCTGGCGCTAAAGCTCAAAGACATGGATCGGTTCGGGATCGATATCTCCATACTCAGCCCCAATATTCCCGGGCCCTGCATGCTCCCCACTGAACTGGGCATCGAGGGGGCCCGAATGATGAACGATTACATTGCCGAGGTCATCCAGAAACATCCGGGCCGGTTCGCAGGCATAGCGAGCCTTCCCTGGCAGGATGCGGAGGCCGCCATCAAGGAGATGGACCGGGCCCGGGACGATCTGGGGTTCTGTGCGATCATGCTTTTCTCCCATATAGGGGGGCGACCGGTCGATGACCCGGCCTTCGAGCCCGTTTATGCCCATGCAGAGAAGAAAGGCGTCCCCATAGTGATTCATCCGACCCTCCCAACCTGGGGAGCAGCCATCAAAGATCACATGATGGTCCCCATGATGGGGCTGCAGATTGACAGCAGCTTCGCACTCCTTCGGCTCATCCTGAGCGGCATCCTGGAAAAGTATGCCGGGCTGCAGGTCCTTATGCCCCACATCGGAGGGGTCCTTCCCTACATGATAGGGCGGATCGATTACCAGACGGAAGTGATGGGACGCTCACGGGACAATATCACGAAACCCCCGAGTGAATACCTCAAGGACCTCTATTTTGACATTGTTTCTCCCTCGCCTCAGGCCCTGCAATACGGCTATGATTTTATTGGCCCGGAGAGGCTTTTATTCGGCACGGATCATCCCTGGGTCGATCCCCAGGTCTTTATTGATCTCGTGGAAGGGATGAAGATCTCGGAGGGTGAAAAATTACTGATTTTCTCCGGCAATGCCGCCAAATTTTTCTCTCTGTAGTAAAACGTTAGGTGTCAGACCTACACATTTTACATTTTGGTTTTATTCTCCAGAGTCTTTGTGATTTTGTCAAATGTGTAGGTCTAACGCCATTTCTTTTAAAGAGTGTAACGCGACCCCTTGATCAGATTTGATCACAGCCTGGGCCAATTAGGGGAATAGGGAAGCGCCTCCATCGCCCCTCTTTTTTACATTATTCCGGATAGCTTTTGGTCGCTTGCGCCTTGCCGAGCGATCCGCTGAACAGGCCGGTTTTCTTCTTCGCTGTTGCAGTCCATTGATAGCGATGGGAGCCGCTTGGTGGGCAGGGACTCTGGTATTCGAAGGCACCAGGTTCAATGACATTTTTACCTGTGTACTCAACAGTGCCGCCGCCGTGGTTGTAAGAGGGCACATCAAGGTCAGTCATTTTAAATTGAATGAATTTTGTCCCTTGCGGAACATTTGAAAGTACAAACTTTGGATTCGGGACCACATTGGGTTGCCCTGAGGTGCAGAGCGGTATGTCCCCCCATTCAAATGAAATGGTGAACTCGGAAGCAATCGCGGGCGATACCAATAAAATTGTGATAAAAATTAACAAACCGCTTTTTTTTACCATTTGAATTCTCCTTTCTTAGGAAGGATTAAAAAGGGAATCAAGTCTTTCGGTACCTAATGACTAATAATTTCTTTAGTTTCTCAATGCGCTTCTTAAGATCTTTATCCTTTT
>CAYRFN010000204.1:0-7134 GCA_964423495.1 uncultured Desulfobacteraceae bacterium | reverse complement strand
AGAAAAGGTCTCAAAGCCACACTGCATATATTAGTGCCACGGGTGTAAGCCCGTGTGTATATACTGGCAATAGTTGATGATTTTGGGTCATCTCCAAAAGAGTTGGTGATTTCCAAAGGATTCAGAGGATCGAGCGAAAAAAAAACACGAGCGAAAAAAAGCTTGACAAATAAATTAATTAAAGTAAATATAAAAAGTTAAAGAATTGGTAACATTCAAAAGTATTTACATTCAGTTTGTACTTAGACAGTTTATATGCCTTTCGATTTCTTTAAGAAGGGCATGGGACTCTCTTTTCAAAAACGAGACGTCAACCGCAAGACCGAAGGGACATCACTGCGCTACGGCGGGCGGAGGGTTAAGTCAGTACTTTGCCTTTATGGTGGCTATGGCATCAACCTCCGTAATTTGCCGCCCGCCTGAGAAGCAACTTAACTTAAATAACCAGCAACCAATTTTTCGTTTTCTGAAAAGAGAGCCCCATGTCCTTCTAAATGCGAAGCCTTTTGAATGTTACCAAAGAATTATAGAGTTATAGGTTAAGCATTATGAGTTGGTTCGTAAACAATATCATCATCGTCATTATCAGCGCAACAGGGATACTTATAACCTTGTTGCGTGGCCTTTTGTTGGTGAAAGCCAAACGTCCAGGCCTGATAATGGCGAAATGAATAAAATAAGAGCAATTAAATCCGTTATCAGGCACCCTGATAACGGATTTTTTTTAACCGGAGAAAAACCATGCCTAAACAAATTTTAATCTATGACACTACGTTGCGTGATGGAACACAGGGTGAACAAGTCAATCTTTCGGCAGAGGACAAACTACGGATTGCTCACAAGCTTGATGACTTTGGCATACATTATGTTGAAGGCGGCTGGCCAGGTTCGAATCCGAAAGATGAAAGATTTTTTCAGATAGCCCGAAATGAATCATTTCACACAATAAGACTAACCGCCTTTGGAAGTACGCGGAAACCTCGGATTCGAATAGAGAAAGACAAGAACGTAAAAGCGCTTCTGAACACGGAAGTGGAAACGATTACGGTCTTTGGCAAAAGCTGGGATCTCCATGCCTTACAGATCCTGGAGACATCTTTAGATGAAAATCTGACCATGATTGAAGATACCGCAGCTTACTTGAAGAGGCATGGTCGGGAGGTCATCTATGATGCGGAGCATTTCTTTGATGGATACAAACACAACCCGACCTATGCGGTAGAAACAATTAGGGCAGCCATGAATGGGGGAGCAGATATGGTCGTTTTGTGCGACACGAATGGCGGAACCATGCCCGAAGAGATCCAGGGAATCATGAAGGACGTGATGCCTAATATGACGTCACCTGTTGGAATCCATGTGCATGATGATTGCGGCCTTGCGCTTTCAAATTCCTTGATTGCCGTCAAATCAGGTGCAAAAATGGTTCAGGGGACCATTAACGGTTATGGAGAACGGTGTGGAAATGTTGATCTGATATCTGTTATAGGTAACCTCCAGCATAAAATGGGCTATAAATGTGTCGACCCCAAAAGCCTGAGGTTATTGACCGAGCTTTCTCGGTACGTGAGTGAGATTGCCAATGTCCCCCCGCTGAATCAACGACCATTTGTGGGCAAGAGTGCCTTTGCACACAAGGGTGGTATCCATGTCAGCGCAATTATGAAGAATCCGGCTGCCTATGAACATATGGACCCGGAACAGGTAGGTAACAGACGCCGTGTACTGGTTTCCGATCTTTCCGGCAAAAGCAATATAGATTACAAATCCAAAGAGATGGGGATTGACCTTAAAGGCAATGGCTATGATAGTAAGAAGATTGTTAATGAAATAAAAAAGTTGGAAGACCAGGGCTATCAGTTTGATGCGGCCGAAGGTTCTTTGGAGCTTTTGATTAAAAAGGTGTCCGGTCAATTTGAGGAGCCCTTTGCCCTTGAATCTTTTCGGGTGACTATTGAAAAAAATGGCATAGGTCCAAGCATTTCCCAGGCGACTATAAAGATTTCCGTTGGGAAAGATCATGAGATCACTGCAGCCGAAGGAGAAGGTCCGGTTAACGCACTTGATAACGCCTTAAGAAAAGCCTTGACAAAATTTTTCCCTCAGATAGAGGAGATGGGTTTAGTAGATTTTAAGGTGCGCGTTATTGATGCCAGTGATGCTACGGCGGCAAAGGTGAGAGTTCAGATAGAGTCAAGGGACGCCAGCGAGATATGGTCAACCATTGGCGTATCGGAAAATATCATTGAAGCCAGCTGGCAGGCCCTTGTGGATAGTGTCCAGTATAAACTCTCAAGAGAATCAAATAGAAAGTGAGATTTAGGTATGAACATAAATCATGACAGGGAGAAAAACGCCGCAGATTCTAAAAGACATGGTAATCTGCGGCGAGGACTTAGGAATAACCTTTTGGTAATTACCGGTTGTTAATGGTTCCTTGTAAGTCACAAAGGGCCAGGTCTTTAACAAATCTTTAAAATGAATAGGGAGGTTATTCCAAGATGGATAAAGTAATTATTTTTGATACAACACTTAGGGACGGTGAACAGTCACCCGGTGCCAGCATGAATGCCGCTGAAAAACTGAGGCTTGCCGTGCAATTAGAGAAGTTAGGCGTGGATGTCATTGAAGCGGGATTTCCAGCGGCTTCTCCCGGGGACTTAGAGGCCGTCAAACTGATTGCCGCCAAGGTCCATGATGTCCAGGTGACGGCACTTGCGCGGACCTCTAAGAGCGATATCGACAGTGCCTGGGAGGCAATCAAGGAAGCAGATGACCCAAGAATTCATACCTTTATTGCCACATCCGATATCCATTTAAAATACAAACTGAAAATGACCCGTGAACAGGTGATAGAGACGGCGGTTGATGCGGTTAGGTATGCCAAGTCCTTTACAAATAATGTGGAATTTTCAGCTGAGGATGCGTCTCGAAGTGACAGGGATTTTTTATGCAGAGTATTTGAGGCCGCTATTGAGGCAGGTGCCAATACTTTGAATATACCAGATACAGTTGGCTACGCAATGCCAGATGAATTTGCCCAGCTTGTTTCTTATGTTCGACAGCATACACGCAATATTGATCGCTGCGTAGTGAGCGTCCATTGTCATAACGATTTGGGACTTGCAACGGCAAACACCCTTGCAGGGATTGGTGTTGGGGCACGACAGGCTGAAGTGACTATCAATGGGATTGGTGAAAGGGCGGGAAATACTTCCCTTGAAGAGTTGGTGATGGGCCTTTATACTCGCAGGGATCATCTTGGGCTTAAATCCGATATTAACACCAAGGAGATCTATCACACCAGTCGATTGGTAAGCATGATAACAGGCATTGTTGTGCAGCCCAACAAAGCTGTGGTAGGGGCCAATGCCTTTGCACATGAGGCAGGAATCCATCAGGACGGGGTTCTCAAGCATAAAATGACATATGAGATTATGGAGCCGCAGACAATAGGACTTTCCAGCAATCTCCTGGTAATTGGTAAACACTCCGGAAGACATGCCTTCAAAGATAAGCTTAAAGAATTAGGCTATGATCTGGGCCAGGAAGATCTGAACAGTCTATTTATAAAATTCAAGGACCTGGCAGACAAGAGAAAAGAGATCTTTGACGAGGACATCGAGGCCTTAGTGGCTGAGGAAATTCTGCGTGTCCCAGATGTATACCAGCTGGAGTATCTCAATGTTGTTAGTGGAACCGTGGCAGTACCCACCGCGACTGTAAAATTGAAAATCAAGGGTCGCGAGGCCCAAAGCGCAGGATTTGGAGTTGGGCCTATTGATGCAACTTTCAATACCATCGCCAAAATGGTCAAAACTCGATCAAAATTAGTGCGTTTCTCAGTAAACTCCATCAGTGGGGGTATGGATGCGCAAGGTGAAGTAACCGTTCGTTTGCAGGAGGATGGTCTTTTGGCCCTTGGAAAGGGATCTGATTCCGATATTATCACTGCCAGTGCCAAGGCATATATTAATGGCCTGAACCGTCTTGAATACATGAAAAAGAATCCTTCTCTGGCACCCGAACAGAGCACACTTTGAGAGGATAATACATATGTCCATGACTATTACTGAAAAGATCCTGGCTTCACATGCAGGAAGGGATTTGGTGAGACCGGGAGAATTGGTTGAGGTGAATGTGGACTTGGCTTTGGCCAATGATATTACAGCCCCGCTTGCCTTTCGTGTTTTTGACGAATTAGGCGGTAGACAGGTGTTTGATTCGGAGAAACTTGCTTTGGTAGCGGATCATTTTGTGCCAAACAAGGATATTCCCTCGGCACAACAGGCAAAGATCATGAGGGAATTTGCTCTCCGTCATCAAATAAAGCACTATTATGAAACAGGTAAATCAGGCATTGAGCACGTGATTCTGCCTGAAAATGGACTGGTTGTCCCAGGCGATCTGGTCATTGGGGCGGACAGTCATACCTGCACCTACGGTGCTTTAGGGGCTTTTTCAACAGGTGTGGGGAGTACTGACCTGGGAACTATAATAGCCACCGGACAGACCTGGCTCAAGATTCCACCTACCATAAAAGTGCTTTATGAAGGCCAGTTACGTTCATGGGTTGGAGGGAAGGACCTTATCCTTTTTACAATAGGTCAGTTAGGTGTTGAAGGGGCTAACTATAAGGCACTTGAGTTTTCCGGAGAAGTTATCAAAAATCTTACCATGGACCAACGGTTTACCATGGCCAATATGGCAGTGGAGGCCGGTGCGAAGAACGGTATTTTTGAGCCTGATGAGATTGCTCATAACTATGTGGAAAAACGAGCCCTTCGGAAGGGATTTTACTTTAAAAGCGATCCTGATGCCGACTATGAGAGTGTCATCACGATAAATGTGAATCAGATAGAACCTCAGATCGCATTTCCCCATTCCCCTGATAACGTTCGACCCATATCTGCGGTTGGTGTTATAAGGCTGGACCAGGTGTTTATCGGGTCATGCACCAATGGCAGGATGGATGATTTGCGGGTAGCGGCCAGGATATTAAAGGACCGAACCGCTGCCAGCGGCACCCGGCTTATCGTGATCCCCGGTTCACCTCAGATATACAAACAGGCCATTCAGGAGGGCATAGTAGAGACATTATTGGATGCTGGGGCAGTAATAGGACCACCTTGCTGTGGTCCTTGCCTGGGTGGGCATATGGGAGTTCTGGCAGAGGGGGAAAGGGCCCTTTCCACAACGAACAGGAATTTTGTCGGCCGGATGGGTCATCCGAAAAGCGAAGTCTATCTCTCGGGACCGGCCATGGCGGCAGCATCGGCTGTCCTTGGAAGGATTGGATCGCCGGAAGAATTATAGGTGCTGAATATTAACTTATCGAAGGATATCAGGAAAAATGAAATTCAAAGGAAGGGTATGGAAATTTGGGGACCACGTGGATACTGATTTAATAATCCCGGCAAGGTTCCTCAATGTATCGGACAAGGATAAGCTGGCAAAAAATTGTTTTATTGATTTGAGGCCCGATTTTTCAGAAAATGTTCAATCTGGAGATATCATCGTGGCAGGGACCAATTTTGGATGTGGTTCATCCCGAGAGCATGCTCCGGCAGCTATTAAAGAGGCCGGAATCAGTGTGATTATTGCCAAGAGCTTTGCCAGAATATTTTATAGGAATGCCTTTAATATTGGCCTGCCCTTAGTGGAATCAGAAGAAGCTGCTGATGCATTCTCAGAAGGAGATATTGTGTCTGTGGATCTGAACTCGGGAGAGCTTGCAAAAAACGGGAAGCATTTTATTGCCAAACCGATTCCTGATTTTATGAGAGAAATTATTCAGGCTGGGGGCCTCGTGGATTATATCAAGAAGAAAGGGCTTGCTCGATAATATTTGCAATATCCGCGAAACATGAAAGGAGTTGAGATGTCAAAGAAGTACAATATCGGTGTGATACCCGGAGATGGTACCGGGCCGGAGGTTGTTAGAGAGGGGCTTAAGGCTCTGGATTCAATAGCTGTGAAGTGTGGTGTTGATTTCAAATTCAAGGGATTTGATTTGGGAGGGGAGAGGTATATGAATGATGGTGTCTTGCTGCCTGACGAGGTTCTGGAGGAATTACGGTCCATGGACGCCATTTTTTTGGGTGCTATCGGTCACCGTGACGTGAAGCCGGGCATTCTTGAAAGAGAAATTTTGTTGAGATTACGGTTCGAATTAGACCTCTATATAAACTTGAGACCTGTTATCCTGTTCCCAGGCGTTGAAACCCCCCTTAAAGATAAGGGCCCGGAACACATAGATTTTGTGGTTGTAAGGGAAAACACAGAAGGAGTTTATGCTGGTGGCGGAGGATTTTTTAAGAAAGGGACCCCTGATGAAGTGGCTGTGCAGGATTCTATTAACACCAGAAAAGGTGTTGAACGTTGCGTTCGCTATGCCTTTGAATTTTGCAGGAAGAGGAGTAAAGGAAATCATCTGACGCTCTGTGGTAAGAATAATGTTTTAATTTATGAGTCTGATCTTTGGTACAGGGTTTTTCAAGAAGTTCATACTGATTATCCAGATGTAAGCATAGATTATCAGCATGTGGATGCTCTGTGTATGTGGATGATCAAGAATCCAGAACAGTTTGATGTCATAGTAACAAGCAATATTTTCGGGGATATCATCACTGACATTGGCGCCGTTATTCAAGGAGGTCTTGGGGTTGCAGCGGGCGGTAATATCAATCCTCAGGGGACAGCAATGTTTGAGCCCATAGGAGGATCGGCCCCCAAATATGCAGGATTAAACAAGATTAACCCTATGGCGGCTATCTGTGCGGCCCAAATGATGTTGGAGTACCTGGAAGAGGAAGAGGCTGGGGCTATTCTTAAAAAGGCCATAGAAAAAGCAATAAACCAGGACCTTGTGAGCCTTGAGGCGGGAAAAATGGGTTATGGCACAAAGGAGGTTGGGGATTTAGTGGTCAGCTATATCTAAGTTTTTGGTAACGTTCTAAAGGCATCGAATTTAGAAGGGCATGGGGGTCTCTTTTAAGAAATTCGTCCGTCCTATGACTGGATCGAAAGCCCCTCGGTGTTAACCATGGATCAGGTACAGAAAGGCAGAGCATGGGGCTCTCTTTTCAGAAAACGAAAAATTGGTTGCTGGTTATTTGAGTTAAGTTGCTTCTC
>CAYRFN010000203.1:0-7165 GCA_964423495.1 uncultured Desulfobacteraceae bacterium | reverse complement strand
TTTCCACCAGATAATAGCCAGACACCTGGGACTTCATTATGCGACTGTCGGCAGGATCATTAATAAGGCAATGTTATAATGCAAGACCTGACCCCAATTTCACAATTTCATCCTGGGTTCAAATGGATATAAGCTGAGAGTTCTAAAAAGTAAGAATCCTTTTCACGCAGAATTGCTTTGTATCGACCTGGAAGAGGTGGCCACTTTTCTTGTATTTGATATTGAAATTGCGGGTTTAACGAAACTGAAGATTTTGCATCAACTTGCAAAGAGGGACTTCAACCACTTCAATTAAGAGGTGAAAGTGATTAGGCGATATTCCAGAGATAAATGGGAGAGGTATTGGAAGGAGAAACTTGGGGTCAAAGGCTACTTCGACATTCAAATCCAGTCCGTAAAAGTGCCACCATGCAAACACTTTTCAACAATACCAATCAGTTAGAGTCTAAAAGGCGCTGACATAATCGAACTCCTTCCATTGCATCATTCACCCAATAATCAGCGCCCACATAATTGCAGAATTCATCATCCAATATACAGCCTCCAATTATAATAGGAACATGGGAAGAAGAGTTCTTTACATTACTCTGCAATAAAGCAATAGTCTCGCGCAAGGAATCTATGGAATTCGTAAGGAGTATAGATATCCCAACAATATCGGGATGCAGTTTAGAAGCTTCTTTATAAAATTTATCAGGAGGTACGTTTACACCGAGGTCGTGCACATCCATTCCGTGACTCATTAATAGCTCTCCTGCTATATCTTTTCCAATATCATGGATATCACCTTGAACGGTTCCCAATAAGATAGAACCTGAGACATTCCCCGACATTCTCTCCCTAACAACAGGTCCAAGTAATTTCATCGCTTCCCGAAAAATCTCACCCGCCATTACCAATCCGGCAATAAAATATTCCTGTTTTGCATATCTTTCGCCCACTCTGCGTAAACCGTCTTGGCATTCTTTGATGATTTTTAAAGGATCGGCGCCATCTTCCAAACGACTACGAATCACTGAAAGTGCCTTTTTTTCATTTAGGTCGGCAAGATATTCAATTAGTCCATTTTTTTTCACCTTTTTATACAAGGCCATTTCCCCCTTATCTCTTAGATATCCAAAACTTGAGTAAGATTGATTGCCTGTTGAAGAACAATAAGAAAAATATTGTTCGCTATTCACTTTTTTAGAATGTGTTTACTGAATACCCACCTTAGTTTTAAAATTTAGCTGGTCACTGCGGCAAATAAACCATCCCCAGCTTATTGGACGATCATTATAATCATAGAAGATATGCGTCAAGGACAAAGCCGCTGCTGGTGTTTTTATTTTAAGAACTTGTGCCTCCTCCTCGTCCATAAGACTAGCAGCAATAGTTATTTCACCCACCTTGAAGATACCGGTTCCAGTCCCTGAAAATAATCCTTCAAGAGAGGTAAACTCCATTTCTGCTTCAATAATAGGGCGTTTAGGATCATACACAATATATTCACGATGGTAAAAGGCAGGTTCATCATTTATGCATAACAATCGTCGAATATAGATGACCTTATTGCCTTTCGACTGTTTTAATTTATCAGCTACATTTTTGTCAGCTTTAACTACATTAACACCGAGGAGTTCAACATCAGTAAGTGATGGGTCACCCATAAGTTCTTGCATATCCTGTAATTGGAACCTCGCGGTTCCAAGTTTCAGATGGTTAACAAATGTTCCCCGCCCTTTCTTTGTAGTTACAATGCCCTCATCAGCAAGAATTTTGATCGCTCGGCGAACAGTCATGGGACTTACTTTAAATTGGCTACAGAATTCGGATTCAGGGGGTAGACGATCGCCTGAAAGGAAAAGTCCCTCGGCAATGTGCCTTTTAATTATTTTTACCAACTGGACATACACTGGTTCATAAGAATCGGGATCGATAGGATATAGCTGAACATTATTTAAATTTTTTTTTGGATCTGGCATTAGCATTTATGTAATCGTTAGAATTTTAATCGTGTTAGGTTGAAATAACCGGCTGAATTTATCGCATACAAAAAAAAATTAAAAAGATAAAGAATTTTTGTTGACATAGCTATATATATATATAAATATATGTATATCTGTCAATAAAAATTTGTTCTATTTCCTTTATCGCTTGATGGCGGTGGCGCATTAATTGTTTTGGAGATTATGTTTGTAGTGGCGCAAAGTACCAAAATCATAGCTTGTGAGACTGTTATCAAAGAGATGCTACAAATTTTGCCGGCAGATATCGAGTATGAGTCCATAATGTCGGGTTTCCACCTTAATCCTGACGATCTGCGGACTAAATTACAAAATACGATAAATGAAGTTTCCAGAGAAGCAGATAGAATTATCCTTGGTTTCGGACTGTGTTCATTAGCAATAACTGGGCTCAAAGTTGATAGAGGCTCATTGATTATTCCACGTGTGGATGACTGTATTGCATTATTTCTTGGTTCTCAGAATGCGTATAAACGACAATTACGACAGGAGCCAGGAACATATTTTCTCTCAAAAGGTTGGATTGAGACAGGTATTAATATTATTGAAGAATTAAAAGAAGCGGAAAAGCGCCTTGGTAAAAGGTGTGCTGAGAATATCAAAAAGGTCATGATTAAGCATTATGTTCGCCTTGCCTATATTGATATGGGATATGAAGACCAGGATTATTACAGGGAGTTCTCACGCATGGCAGCAGAAAAACTCAACCTCAAATACCAGGAAATCAAAGGCACAACAAGGTTGCTTAGGAAGATGGTTAAAGGGCCGTATGACAAAGATTTCCTCATAATCCCACCAGGGCATACTATCCAAATCACGGATTTTTATGGAAAGTAATCAAAACCTCCTGATTTTTTGATTGAGGCAACAAACACAAACTTTATCGAAATAAGCAAAACAAAAACAATTAACAAAAGGAGGAGAAAAAATGGAGAAAAAGTCTTATTGCACCCTGGGAATAGTATTGGTTAGTGTCTTTTTTTTCATCGGCATTTGTTTCGCAGGGCCATCAGCGCCAAAGGAAATCCTTGTAGGCGTGAACGCACCCTTAACAGGCATGCACGCAGGGTTCGGGGAAGGTAATGTTTATGGGGAAAAAGCAGCCGTCGAGGATATCAACAAACAGGGTGGATTACACATAAAAGCCTATGGCAAGAAAATACCTGTAAGGCTCATTATTTTCGATAACGAAAGCGACCCAAAGAAGTCAGCATCCCTGACAGAAAACCTCATCCTCAAGGAGAAGGTTCACTTTCTTGCGCCGCCTAATCAACCCATTCCTTTGATAATTCCTCAGGCCATTGTCGCGGAGCGGTATAAAAAAGTGCGTGTCAGCGGCGGCACACCCGAAGAACCCTGGTTGGCCGTGCGGGGCGAAGCGTCGCCTCCCTGGAAACATAGCTGGACATACACCTTGGCTATAGCCGCGCCGTCCCCTAAAGGCTCGCCAACCGCTAAACCCGGATACACGTGCATGGATTCCTGGTTGGGCGTTTTGGCGAAATATCGCGACAAGACCAATAAACAAGTGGGGGTCTTCGCCTCGGATGAACCGGACGGTAGAGGCTGGTACGAAGTCATTCCCAAAGTCCTCACAGACCAGGGCCTTGAGGTTCACGTAGAAAATAATTTAGGACTGTTCCCCATTGATGCTATGGACTTTTCATCAATGATTCAGAAGTGGAAGAGATACAAAATTGAGATCATTTGGGGTAACGCTCCGGCTCCGCTCTTTGGGTCGATGTGGAGGCAGTGCCGTACCATGAACTTTAAGCCTAAGATGGTGATTGCCACTCGAGCGGGTCTCTACTTTGAAGACGTAAATGCCTGGGGTGGAGACCTGCCACTGGGCATTGCCGGTGAGGCATGGTGGTCGCCTGCTTTTGATCCTAAAGCCTGCCCGGGCATCGGTGATACGACGCCGATGAGTCTTCTTGAAAGATGGCAAAAAGATACCGGCAGACCCCTAAACCCAGGTATAGGCTGGGGGTATAACGGAATCCAGATTTTAGCTGATGCCATCGAAAGAGCGGGGACACTTGAGTCAGAGGCGGTCATTGAAGCACTCAGCAAAACCGACATGAAAACCATCTCTTCTCCTCGAGTGGTGTTTAACGAAAATCAATCTGCACGACTGCCGATCTTTTTTAATCAGTGGCATAAGACCGACAAACCATGGAAATGGGAAAGCAAGGTTGTCTATTCCAATCACGATTTTTTGCCTGCAGAGGCTGAAATGTTATTTCCCATACCCTACAAATAAACCCGGTAAAAGACGGACGTCATCGATTACCGCCGGCAATGCCGGCGGTAATCGATCGTCATCCTCCATCTCTGCGGTCAAAGCACGGATCAATGGACATGGCTTCTTGTTAACTCCAGCTGCTTATCAACCCCGCACTGCCGATAAAGGTAGAAACATGGAAATACCGATCCTCTCAGTCAACAATATAACTAAACGCTTTGGAGGACTGGTTGCGGTTAAAGACCTGAGTTTTGAATTGAATGCCGGTGAAGTATTAGGCTTTCTGGGGCCGAATGGCGCCGGTAAAACAACATTAGTCAACCTCATTGCCGGCGAGCATGCACCGGATGCGGGACAAGTCATCTTTAAAGGGAAGGATATCTCCGGTCTGCCCTTGCATAAAATTTGTCATCTCGGTATCGCCCGGACCTATCAGATTCCGCAGCCTTTCATCAAATTAACCGTTCTTCAAAATGTAGTGGTAGCGATGATATACGGCAGAAATTTCAGTAAAAAAGCGGCCGAGCGTGAGGCCCTAAAACTTGTTGATTTTACAGAGCTTTCGGAAAAAAGCCACATGCTGGCCGGCGACCTGGAAGAAATATCCTTGAAGAGGCTTGAACTGGCCAGAAGTCTGGCAACCGATCCAACGATTCTCTTGATCGATGAACTGGCCGGAGGGTTGACCGAAAGGGAAATCCCAAAAGCTTTAGAGCTTTTAAAAAAAATTAGTGGGATGGGCATATCCATCATCATCATAGAGCATGTCGTTAAAGTCATGATGAAGGCGGTTGACCGACTTATCGTTATGGATGAGGGCATCAAAATTGCCGAAGGCAAGCCGAAGGATGTGATAAAAAACAGCAAAGTCATCAAGGCCTATTTTGGTTAATGGCTTTTTATGAAGTTGTCCGTGTGTGTTGAGGTTATTAAATGCCGGAGAGTCCTTTATTAAGAGTCAGCAATTTAGATACATTTTACGGAAGTTTTCAGGCCCTATGGAATGTATCCTTTGAGGTCGAATCCGAAGAAATTGTGGCGCTTATCGGTGCCAATGGTTCGGGTAAGTCCACCCTGCTGGATACGGTATCGGGCATCATCAAGCCCTCTAGTGGCGAAATTGAATTCGATGGCACAAAGATCGACACTTTGGATGCCCATCAAATCGTAACACTCGGCATTTCTCAGGTTCCGGAGGGAAGAAGGGTCTTCCCAGATCTCAGTGTACTGGATAATCTCATCCTGGGTTCCTACAACCCTAAGGCAAGGCTCGAAAAAGGTAAAAATTTAAATATGGTTTACAAACTCTTCCCGGTGCTGAAATCGAGAAGCGACCAACTGGCAAAAACACTGAGCGGTGGTGAGCAACAAATGCTGGCATTAGGACGGGGCCTGATGTCAAACCCAAGGCTCATGCTTATCGATGAAATGTCCCTGGGCCTTGCCCCAATTATTATCGATAAAGTCTATAAAGTGTTGAAAGAAATCAGGAATAAAGGCATTACCATTCTATTCGTGGAACAGAACGTCCGGCGAAGCCTCGAGGAGGCGGACAGGGCCTATATTATGGAAGTAGGGCGTGTGGTCTTGAGCGGCGATGTAGAGACGCTTCGGGAGGAAGAAGAGATTAAGAAGGCATACTTTGGGTTAGAAGTGGACTGGGTGGGAGATTGAATAGATGAATTTAGTCTTTCTAACTGACTTAGCAAATCCTCTATTAATGGGAATTTTATTGGGGGGATTATACGCTCTGATTGCTTTAGGTCTTTCCCTCGTTTTCGGGGTGATGAAAATGATCAATGTCGCTCATGGAGACCTCGTCCTGTTCAGCAGTTACTTCGCTTATGCCGCAATGACCATTTTAGGAATCGACCCCATTCTAAGCTTAGTCTTCGGTATGCCACTCATGTTTTTCATCGGTTTTATTATTCAAAGATATCTCATGGGACGGGTGTTCAAAAAATCGATGGAAGCACCATTGTTGATTGCCTTTGGGATTTCTTTGATGCTTCAGAATATTCAGCAGATCGTCTGGACGCCCATGTCAAAAGGGTTAACCACTTCCTACGCACTTAAAAGCTTCAGTGTAGGAGAACTCTATTTTCCATTGGTATATCTGCTCAATTTTATTGTCGCTATTGTCGTGACCCTTATCTTCCGCGAATTTCTGAGAAAGACCTATTTAGGAAGAGCTATTAGCGGTGCCACCCAGGATAGGAGAGCGGCCCAATTGATGGGGATAAACACTGACCGTGTATACGCTTTTGCATTCGCTATTGCAATGGCCATCGCTGCAATAGCCGGCGTATTTTTAGGATTGACTTTCCCGTTTACTCCACAATCAGGAATCTCCTTTCTCATAATCGCCTTTGGCGTGGTTATTATAGGAGGTTTAGGCAGCATGATCGGGACATTTATTGGGGGTATGGTTTTGGGGGTGGCTCAAGCCGTTGGCGGGTATTTCTTAGGTTCCACTGCACAAATGCTCGTTGTTTATGTAATCGTTCTCTTGGTCTTAGGCATAAAGCCCCAAGGCTTTTTCGGTCGTTAGGAGGAATCATTATATGGGGAGGACCATACCTCAACTCAAACGAGGATGGATACTTATGGCGGCGCTGTTGATCGCGCTGGCGGTTTTACCGGTGTCCGGAGCTCCTGAGGCCTGGCTTCTATATATTTTCCTCTATTTTGTCTATCTTGCTCCAGCCAATATGTGGAATTTGCTTTGCGGCTATTCAGGGCTGATATCACTTTGCCAACCTGCTTTCATAGGGATTTCGGGATACACCATGGCGATTCTCACATGGATCGGTATTCCATTTTATCTTGGAATTTTAGCGGGAGCTGTCATAGCGGGAGCTTTTGCTGTTTTGATATCTATCCCCGTATTCAGGCTGAGCGGTATCTATTTCGC
>CAYRFN010000202.1:0-7191 GCA_964423495.1 uncultured Desulfobacteraceae bacterium | reverse complement strand
GGGATTCCACCTTAATTTAATCCCTAACCTGTCCTAATAATGGGAAACACCTATCTCATCATGTTGTTCTAGAGGTTCGATATTGAGTCTATTACCTACATAAATGCCTGCAAAATTTACACGGATACAAGATATCATTGGATAGACATTATTTAAAGCCTATGTTATACTTGGAGCACTCGAAAATCGGAAGTTGAAATCAAACTGACGATAGAAGGAAGACGGAATCTAGAAGAGGCAATCCGAACCAGAACGGCTTCGCTTCGAGCAGTTCAACGAGCTTGTTTTATCCTTCTTGTGGCTGAGGGAACGGAGAACAAAGCGATAGCTAGAGAGATAGAGCTGTCGTGCTCCATGGTGTTCCAGTGGCAACAGCGGTTTGCGGAGCCCCGCCTTGAGGGACTGAAGGATGCACACCGTTCGGGTAAGAGACCAAGGTATAACAGATATAAGGAATGCCGCATACTAACCCTGATGGATACTGACCCTGAGTTCAACCAGAAGGCCACTAACATCGTTGGCCTTTATCTGGTGAAGCATCCCGCGATTTATTTCCATTACACGCCTACTCACGTCTCTTGGATCAACCAGGTAGAATGCAGGTAGAATGCTGGTTCAGTATTTCCTGGCGCCAAGCCCTCAGAGGACTGAGTGTAACCTCGTTCAGAAAGCTTCGCCAGGCTATTGGCGCTTTCATCCAAAGCTACTCCCAAACCGCACACCCTGCTTACCTAAAATAAATAAAGGAGGTCTGAATGACGCTCGCAGAACTCGAGAAAAGAGTCGGGACTTTGGAGGATATGAAGGAGATAGAGAACTTACAAGGTCAATATATCTATTGGCTTAATAATAACCAATGGGACGAGATTTTAGACTGTTTTACGGAAAACGCAACCGCAAACGTCTATACCCATGGATTGCGTCGGGGTAAAAAAGAGATTATAGAGATGTTTAGAGAAGAAATTTCTAAGTTAGAGCAGGGGAAGGATAGAGATGGGCATTTTGCCATACAGCCAGTTATATCAGTTGATGGAGATAAAGCCACCGGTCAGTGGCTGATGTATGTTATGATATCCAACCCTATCACCGGCAACGCCCAAAAATGGTTAAATGGGAAATATGAAAATGAATATGTTAAGGTGGATGGGAAGTGGAAAATTAGCTCTTTGAAATGGACTTATCCCTGGCCTGTCACACCGGAATCTTACCCGAAATAGCCGAGAAAATAATAAGATGGTGTTCTTTAGATTCTAGATGCACAGTTCATAGATAATATGATAATAGAGAATAAGGAGGTAGTCTTTTATGACTATCCAAGAAACAAAAGATCTTCAAGCGGAATTGGTAGTTATCGGTGGTGGCGGCGCTGGTCTGGCGGCAGCGATTACTGCCATGGAAAAGGGATGCCATAGCGTAATCATATTGGAGAAGGCAGGTTCTCCAGGTGGCAGTACGGCTATGGCACACGACATCTTTGCTGCTGAGAGTCCCGTTCAAAAACGCATGGGAGTGGATGCCTATAAAAATGAGCTTTTTAAGATAGCGATGGAATGGGCTCACTGGTCTAAGATTAATCCCAGGATTGTACGCGCTTTTATAGATAAATCAGGCGACACCATACTATGGCTGGAAGAAAAAGGGCTGAGTTTTGAGCTTTTACCCATGTTCCCAAATCAAGTTCCTTTAGTCAGGCATGCTATGAGGGGTAAGGGAGCGGAACTGGTGAGAATGCTGCGTAAAAACTGTGAGGAAATGCATGTGACGATACTTACCCGAACCCCTAGCAGGAAAATACTGCGTGATGAGAAGGGCAATATCAATGGTATCCTGGCGGCAACGAAAGATGGAGAAGTCACCATAGCGGCCAAGAGCGTGATCATCGCTACTGGTGGCTATGGAAACAACAAGGAAATGCTTAAAAAATATTGCTCGTACTATCATCAGGATACCATGACGTATGACGGAGTAAGTGGCAACACCGGGGATGGCATAATCATGGCTACTGAGATCGGGGCTGCCACTGCCGGTCTCGGCCATATGAACTTGCATGGCCCTTGTGTCAATGCCAAATCAGCCACGGAGCTTCTGAATCTTGACCGAAACAACAAAGAAGGGATGCCGCTGAAGATTTCATTAGAAATTTTCGCTCGGGAGCCGGAGGTATTGTGGGTTAATAAAAGTAGCAGACGGTTTATTGATGAGGGTTACATCCGTCAAGCCTTCGCCTATGGTAACGCCATTGCCCAGCAGCCGGACGGCATTGTTTACACCCTTTTTGACAGCACAATAGCGAAAACCATGGAAGAACAAGGTTTGATCATGCAAACCGCTCCTCATTGGCGGCCATTCGACGCATTCACTCCACTACCGGGGCTGCAAAGAGAGCTCCGAAAACTGGACGTTAATTCACTCAAGATATCTGATTCATGGGATGATATTGCTCGCTGGATCGGCGTTGCTCCGGATGTCCTCAAAGCTACTATCGACGAATATAATACTGCATGTGAGCAGGCTTACGATCCCCTCTTTGCCAAAGACCGAAGATATCTACTACCATTGCGCAGCGCGCCTTATTATGCTATCAGAGGTCACGCGTCTGTCTGCGATACGATGGGCGGGATTAAGGTAAATGAAAATATGGAGGTTCTTGATACTGAGGATAACCCAATTCCGGGGCTTTATGGTGCCGGTGTCACGGTTGGAGGCTGGGAATCAGAAAGCTATAATTATCGCCTCACCGGGCACCTTGTCGGTTTTGCTCTTAACTCGGGGCGTATAGCAGGAGAAAATGCAGCCCAATACTCGTTGGGAAGAGCAGGGTAGAAAGAAGATATTACGGATAGGGAGCGATAACAGTTTGCCTATGGTTGCCGTGTCACAGCAGTTGATGGCTCAGGGCAATCCGAAGGCACCCCTTACTTGTGAACCTCGAAGAGCTGGAAGTCCATCGGCACTTCCGCCATCCGGGGCACCCACAGGTCTTCCAGGAGACCTTCCAGAAGGTACTTGAGTCCCTGCTTGAGCGTGGCGGCGATGGATTTCCAGATTTCTTCCCGGACATTTACCTCGGTTTCCTTTACTCTTTTCTCCGGAGCCGCTGCTGGCGACTTCTTGGGGGGTGTACTTCCCTTCCTGATGTTACTCTTTATCGGAATGGGTACATCCCCTGCCTGTTTTCAGCAATCTAGTTTATGTTAACGTAATTGACATCGTAAATTAAATGATTTAGAATATGCATCAATCTCTAAAAGCTGCATTGAATTCTTTGATGAAACTAAAGTCGAGGTATAAAAGGTAGTGCAAAAACTACATAACATCGGAAAAACAGGCACCGAGGAAACAACTGTCATTAAGTCGCTTGCTCTCGGCGGTTTGATGGGAGGTGGAGCACCTTGCGCCGTGGATGTCAGGAACGGAAGGGTTATAAGAATTAGACCCTTACATTATGATTGGAAATACAAAAGCAGTGAATTAAACCCCTGGAAATTCAAAAGGAACGGCAAAATTTTCAGACCTCTTACGAAATCAATGCCGTCTCCTTTTTCGCTGGCTTATAAAAAGAGGACCTATTCTCCTAACAGGATAAGGTATCCTATGCAAAGAGTGGATTGGAACCCTAATGGAGCCAGAAATCCGCAAAACCGTGGTAAAAGCAAGTATAAGCGAATTTCTTGGGACGAAGCTTCCGGGATTATCGCATCTGAGATAAAAAGAATACACCAACAATACGGGCCTCTAGCCATCTTGGCACAGGCTGATGGACATGGCGAATGTAAGACAATCCATACCCCTCATGGACATCAAACTTTGCTCCTTGACCGAATAGGCGGCTTTACCTTACAGGTTAGAAATCCTGATAGCTGGGAAGGCTGGTACTGGGGAGCCAAACACGTTTGGGGGGAAGGTCTCATCGGAATGATGTGGCCAGCAGACAATATCGTTAAAGACATGAGTGAGAATTGCGATACGGTCTTATTCTGGGGTTGTGACCCAGAAACGACTCCGTGGGGATTTACCGGCCAGAACGCTACCCGCCTCTGCTATTTTTGGTCCGAGGTGGGTATAAAACAGGTTTATATATGCCCTGACCTCAACTACGGAGCAGCCATCCATGCTGATAAATGGATACCAATATTACCAAACACCGACGCCGCCTTACAGTTGGCAATAGCTTATGTCCTGATACAGGAAAGAAGATATGATGAAGAATACGTTAAAACCCATACAGTGGGCTTTGACAAAGTCACTGAATACATCGTGGGAAAGGAAGACGGGATTCCTAAGACACCGGAGTGGGCCAGTCAGAAATGCGGCGTACCGGTATGGACTATAAAAGCTCTAGCCAGGGAATTTGCATCCAAAAGGACTTCCATCGCACATTACTTCGGAGGGTCGATGATCAGAGGGGCTTATTCTCATGAACCTGCCCGGTTAGAAGTAATATTACTAGCGATGCTTGGACTGGGGAAGCCGGGAATACATCAGGCACAGTTAAGCTATTCAGGCATGCCCAGACCTGAGGGGCTAAAAGCCAAAACTATCTTATCTCAGCCAGGTATGAGCGATAGAATAACCAAGACTTTTTTAGCCACAATCAAATTTGAAGCAAAACAGCAGATACCCAAAACGCTTATTGATCAGGCAATAATAAATCCACCGATAAGTTATATTGGTAGCGGTGCAATCGGTTCAACCGTCGAAGACCAATTTCAGAAGTATACATATCCCCTGCCTAAAGAACAGGGGGGCACCGAAATACATATGATTTGGACAGATAGCCCCTGCCGTACCACGTGCTGGAACTACGGTTACCGGGTTATAGAGGCTCTAAGAAACGATAAAATCGAGTTTGTGTTAGCTCAGCACCCGTGGCTAGAAAATGATTGTCTGCTGGCGGATATTATCTTGCCCAGCAATACCACCCTGGAGGTTGAAGACATTGTCGTCAACAGTAGACAAGGAGAGCAGTTTCACAGCATCGCGATTCAAAAACAGGCAATACCCCCTGTGGGCGAGTCGAAAAGTGACTTCGAAGTAGTAGGTGAAGTGGCCAAAAAGTTGGATTTATATGATAGCTTTTCTGAAGGAAAGACCACGCAAGACCTGGAGAAAATTGTCTTTGATAATTTCATTTCCGAAAATGATATTACATGGGAGGATTTTAAAGATAAAGAATATTATGTGTTTCCAGTAGCCAAGGATTGGGAGAAAGACCCGCCTGGATTTAGAAAGTTTTATGAAAACCCGGCGGATAATCCTTTGCCAACGCCGTCAGGCAAGCTCGAGTTGTACTCCGAAAGACTGGGCCGATATTTCCCTGACGATAAAGAAAGATCCCCGATTCCGCGATGGGTAGAAAAGAGTGAAACGCTGCAAGAAAGGCTATCCAGCAACCGAGCTCAAAGATACCCGCTACTTCTTATGTCTAATCATGGAAGATGGAGAGTACATGCACAGTGTGATGATATCTCCTGGACCAGAGAAATCCCCACATGCAAGGTTAAGGGTTGGGACGGCTATCTGTATGAGCCGGCTTGGATTCATACCGCTGATGCGGCTAAAAGGGGCATTAATGACGGTGATATCGTCATGGTATTCAACGAGAGAGGAACTGTTCTCTGTGGCGCATTCGTTACGGAAAGAATCATGCCGGGTGTTACCTATGTTGACCACGGAGCGAGGTGCGATTGGATAATACCGGGAAAACTCGACCGTGGCGGTGCCATCAATCTCATTTCTCCGGGCGGCACAACCTCAAAGAACTGTGTCGGGCAGGCCACGAGCGGCTATTTAGTCCAGGTGGAAAAGATAAGTATGAGTCAAATGGAAGAATGGATGATTCAAAACCCTGATGCTTTCCAGAGAGCCTATGACCCTGCGTCCGGCCTATGCTTTAAAGCCTGGTTAGAACAAAAAGTATAATCCAATTCCGATGAATCTTAATATTAAATGATAAGGAGGCGGCAGGTATAAACCGCCAGCTCCTGAGGCTATTCTGATTGGTGTAACTACATAAAAAGTGGTATAAGTCTATCGGCTAGCTGCTCCGTAGACAATCATACCATCAATACTCACCCGGAAAAGGAGGCTATTACTTATGCCATTTAAGGTAAGGTGTCGCCTTGTTGAATTTATGGGGGATGTTGAAAGATTCCCCTGCCATTTCGAGTATAAAATAGGTGATGAGTTCATTTTTGATGGGGAGAAATTCGTAGGACGGATTTGTCCGGGACTGTTTGCCGCAATGGTTCCGGTAATTTCTACCATGTATAGGTCCGGTAATGCTTGGTGTGAACGGATTGTGTTCCGTTACCATGGTCTCAGTGTCAAGGATGAAAGCATGAAGGATTACGATGGACAGGGATGGCGCCCTTTAAGAAAGCACCTTGAGGGTACGGAGGGGAAGTATATTAGATGGAGAGGGGCCGCGCAGGCAACGGAAATACTGGGGGGATGGCAATTTGTCTGCCAAGATGCGAGGACATCAGCTCTTTTCAAGGCTGAGCCATATGATCTGGCGGATCTGGGCGATGCCGTGCCTGATTATACAAGACAAATGTCGATACTTGACAAGATCAAGGCTGAACCCGGACTCACTCCGGAAGAAGTAATAGCTAGGTTTAGCGATTGGGAAAGGGACGAGATATATCCGCCGCTGATTCCCCTTAATACAAAGATACTGATGGACGAACTCGCTACGGTAGGTTATATAGAATATCGCGATGGGAGAGCCTATCCCAAGAGTTCCCCCAAGTAGGAGACCCGTCTGGAATAGGAGATAGTTATGGACGCAATTGACATGAATTTGGGAATATGGCAACTTGATGAAAATATCATTAGTGATAACTTAAAATCTATATGAATCTTGGCAGTCCCGATAAATACGACACTTTGTGTAAGGAGGTATGAATGGATACATTATGAAACGGCCAGGTTGTTTGATAAAACAATAAAAATCAATAGAGGAGTATTGAGAAATGAAAAAAGTACTCGTCGCCATAGTGGCAATTGCCTTGGTAGGTGCCGTAATTTTGGGTGGTTGCGCCGAGACATCTTCGGCCCCGGCACCAGCGCCGGCGTCAACCTCCACTCCAACTCCCACACCAGCTGAAGTGATAGAACTTAAGCTATCTACTCATGGACCGGCCCAGGGACCTAATGAGCAGGCTCTCGGGGAATGGGCAGACATGA
>CAYRFN010000201.1:0-7248 GCA_964423495.1 uncultured Desulfobacteraceae bacterium | reverse complement strand
GGAGAAAACAAACCTCAACCTGCAGCATCGGAAGAAACCGGTCTACTCGACTCAACGACGGCAGATTGGACGTACGATAGTAGAATGGCATTGATAAATATACGCTAAGAGAGCCTGGCTTTAAATACCCCAAAGGGGTTCTCCATTCAGCGACACCTCAGCGTCTCACAAATCAATGACGTATAGGCGCTCAAACCTGGTATCAAGCCCGCGAAGAGGGGGCTGCTTCTTAATGAAGAATGGCTTGCATTAACTTCCCTGGTCGGTTAATAAGACGAAACCTCTTAATTACTAAGAGGAGCATGAAATAGTTGTCACATATGCAAACAATTATATGCTCTCCTCATTAATTATTGAAGCCTTAGGATAAGAGGAAAATCCGGTCTTTTTGAAAATAAATTGGACATGAATTCAAGAGAAGATACAACAAGAAAAGAAAACCGGACAATCAGCGTGCTAAAAGAAGGCATCAGGGCTGCTTGGCCCATCTGTCTGGGATATATGCCGATTGGACTGGCCTTCGGGGTTCTTGCCCAAAAAGCGGGCCTGCATCCACTGGAAATCGGACTCATGTCGCTTCTGGTCTTTGCTGGAAGTTCTCAATTCATTGCCGTATCTATGATAGGCGCCGGGGCCGCCGCACTGCCTATTGTCATGACGACCTTTACGGTCAATCTCAGGCATCTCCTTATGAGTTCTTCACTTGCCTTGTATCTTAGACACCTTCATAGGGGTTGGATATCCCTCTTTGCCTATGGCGTGACCGATGAGAGCTTCGCGGTCAATCTCACCAGATTCAGAGAGGGCCATTGGTTCTGGCAACAGGCCCTTGTGGTCAACCATGCGCCAAATTTTGTGTGGATCCTCAGCACCATTCTTGGAGCCATTGGGGGTCAGTATATACCGGCCGGGGCCATTGGCATCGACTATGCGCTGGTTGCCATGTTCCTTTGTCTCTTAGTTTTTCAGCTTAGAGGAAGGCTCTACGCATTTACCGGAACTCTGGCAGGCATTTTGGCCGTTTTACTTGCGCTTTGGATCCCCGGCAACGCCTATGTGGTAATAGCCTCAATAGTCGCAGCAACGTTCGGCGTCATTTTAAAACGCCTTAAACATGGGCTAGCGGGAGATTAAATAATGGTTTTCACTATTTCGATACCTTTTGAAAAGCGGGAGAGTACCCGGTGATTCGTATTGAATATTTACTATTGATGATCGGCATGGGTTTGGTCACTTACATTCCCCGTTGGGTGCCTCTATTTTACCTATCGCGACGGAGGCTTCCCCAATGGCTTGTGGATTGGCTTGAATTGATTCCTGTTGCCATTCTCAGTGCACTGGTACTACCAGAAATCCTGACCTTGGGAGATCCTCGCAAACTGGATCTTTTCAACCCCAAACTTTTGGTAGCCCTGCCGACCTTTGCTTTTGCCCTCAAGACGAAATCTTTAGGCGGCACCGTGGTGATTGGCATGCTTCTATTCTGGCTGGTTGACAAAATTTTATAATGATCTCTGCACTTCTTTGCAGCCCTACCCCTAAAGCGCTTTGCCGGTCATGGCCTCTCCATCATCCGCTATGCATCCTTACAGTATATATCTTCTGGATCAGCAGCTCATTTTTTAGGGTACTCCTTTGTTGACCCATCCGGTTTTGGTATGAAGGGCATCAGGTCGTCCCGGTATTTCTTCATTCAAAAGATACAAAGATATGCAAATTATTTGCATTTCTTTGGTGCTACGATGCCATCTCTCTCTTCATATACTTGACTGATAGATACACCAATGCCACCTTGGTTTACATGCCCTCGTCCATAAACAACAACAACCAAATAACCATCTACACATATGGTTTGAGTGAATAAATGTGCAGAACCGAAGCTCTTGTGAATTATTTTTGGGGCATCGATTGTCTTAACTTCCCCAAATGCTGATCCACAAAAAAGCGGAATAAGCATAAGCAAAACTCCAAGAATCTTTCTCATCTCTCTGCTCCTTTCACATTTTCATCCCTTATTTTCATTTTAATAAGAATGCTGGTTTGGTAGCATTTTCAAAAAGCAGTTCTTTCTTCTTATTCTTCAAGGAATAAATGTATATATTCATTCCTTGGGAGAATATAATATTATTATTTTTAATCCATTGAAAATCTTTGCCAGATATGATTTGAACATGTTTTGGGCTTTGAATCTTCAATACTAATGCTACTGTTGGATGAAACATCCCAAGATATTGATTATCAAAAGACCATGCAAATTCATCTCTGCCTCCAATTTTTGGCTTAGCAGGACCTTTATAGATTTTTTTTAGCGATTTATTCTTGATTGAATAGATCCATACATTATCAATACTTTTTCCTGTGCCAATATCGTATTCTACTTCAAAAAAGGCTATATATTCTTTATTATATGATATTTTAGGATCTAAAATACTTCTTTTGGATGCTACTATATTATCATTGTTTAATTTAACATTTACTAAATGCAGATTAGTGGTATAGGCATCTCCTTTTCCTGAATCATCAACATAAGTTATTAGTGAGCCATCTTTGTAGTAATCTGCATTAGATAGAATACTGCCTTTTATATAATTTAATCTTTTATTTTTTCTTTGTTGAATATCATATTCAAAAAATCCTGATACGTCAAAACCTGTCGATTCATAATAGAGTAATTTTTCAGCAGACATCCATTTTGAAATATATATCCAATCTACCGGAAATATTTCATTTAGAATAGAATGATCTCTTAATTTTTTTATCACTATTTAAGTTACTGCTTTTTTGGGGGTTTCTCCTTCTCCCCATAATCCTGGTTCATCAACATATTTAATTGTTTTTGAATAAGCAATATAATGTAAAGTAGGAGAGAATAAAAAATCTTCAATTTTTCCGTTAGTGTTAATTAATTTTATAGTGTCTTTTCCCTGGATATTTGAAATCCAAATTTCTCCTTCTTTAAGAAAAGCAATTTTATTTATGAGTTCAGATGTTTCTGTAGCGGTTGCAATATTTATACAACCGAAATAGGAAATAATGATGATTCCAATAGCAAATCTAAATATTTTCTTAACCATAAAAATATGGATCTTCTCCAAATTAGTTGAAGAAAAACAGGGTAAAATGATGAGAGTTTTAAAACAGAATGGATATCCGGTATCTCTAAAGGGTATTAGTTTTATCTGACAAAAAAACAATATCCAAAGGAGGCCTGTGATGTCCGCAATCAGTATAGCACCATATTTTCCCTTTCGTCGACTCAAAATTATCAATCAATCGGTTTTTTCCAACGCCGCCGATGCTCAAGTGTAGGCGCAACCCGACAAGCGCTTTCAACCCATCTGCCATGGTTGCGGTCAGAAAGCCACTGGTGTCCATATAATACAGTGTGCTTCTATAATAGTCATTATGAAGGGTCGAAAATTTCAGTATGCAAATTCAAATCTTCAATAAGTTTGACTGACCCCCATTAATATGTTACGGAATTTCTTAAATCGGTCTAAGGTTCTCCCAAATACAATCATTTCCGTGTTTATTATAAAGACCAACACTTAAGGTTCCAAAAAATGAAAGTCATAGCCAATGGCATTCATATTAATTATGAAATATCAGGTAAAGTGGATGCCCCTGTAGTTGTGCTAAGCCATTCCTTGGGCTCCAGCATGGCTATGTGGAATCCTCAGATGGAGGTTTTAGAAACTCATTACCGGGTTCTCCGTTATGATGTACGGGGCCATGGCGGGAGTGACGCACCAGAAGGTTCTTATACCTTGGAACAGCTTGGAGAGGATGCCATCGGGTTATTGGGTGCTTTAGGTCTTAATTTGGTACACTGGGTTGGGCTGTCCATGGGCGGGATGATAGGCCAGTACATAGCCCTGAATCACTCTGACCAACTTCAGAGCCTTGCCTTGTGTGATACTGCCGCTGTAATTCCTCAAGAGGCTCAGCCAGTGTGGCAAGAACGCATAAATATTGCCCTCAAAGAGGGGATGAAAGCTCTAGTTCAGTCAACACTTGAACGTTGGTTTACCTTGCCTTATCTCAACCAAAACCCACCCGAGGTTAAACTCATCCGGCAGCACTTTTTGTCCACTCCAGTTTTGGGATATATAGGATGTAGCAAGGCTATCGCGGGACTAAATTATCTGGAACGACTCTCTGAGATCAAAACCCCCACATTGATAATGGTCGGTGAAGAAGATCCAGGAACACCAGTGACTGCTTCCGAAGCCATGTACGAACGTATCCTTAAATCCAGGTTAGTGGTATTACCGTTCGCTGCACATCTTTCAAATATAGAACAGGCCAATGCCTTCAACAACGCGCTAATTGAATTTTTGCAGAAGCATTGATCTGCCGGAGCTATAGAGGACCTTGAAACCGTCTAGCCACAAGGGCATGTCATGATAAAAACGAAGTTTAACGACATATACAAAACCAAATATCCAATCATTCAGGCCGGGATGGGGCCCTATTCCACCGAGAGGCTCTGCATCGCTGTTGCCAAAGAGGGCGGCTTGGGGCTGATCTCCACTGTAGGAATGGGATCGTTCGACATGCAGGGAATCGGGGTATTCGAATACACCGCTATTTTCGGCAAGGGTAGCCCCAGGGAGAAGCTGTCGCGATCGATCGATAATGTGCTTGCGGAGTTAAAGGACTTTCCGGCTGCCAGGTTTGGCGTCAATGTTCCGGTATCCATAGAGTTCATTGAGACCGCGAGCGAAATCATACAAACCCTCGTCGAGATAATCAAGCACAATCCCGAGGCGAAAAAAAAGATAGTAGCGGTTTTTACGTCAGCTGGCGACTCGCTTCCATGGTCGGTGGATCCGGGCGACAAGCGACACCTGGGCTCGGTTCCTATAAAAAAAGAGCTACCGGATATTGTATGGACTCATGTTGTCCCTTCGGTCAAAGCTGCGAAGAGGTGCGTGAAAGCAGGTGTTGATGTGGTCGTGGCATCGGGGCGTGAGGGTGGTGCTCACTGTTCCTGGAAAGATACCTCATCGATGGTTTTGCTTCCCGAGGTAATAAAAAGCATCCCCGTACCGGTTGTGGCGGCTGGCGGCATTGCCGATGGGCTCTCTATTGCAGCCGCTCTGACCATGGGCGCTATTGGGGTGCAAATCGGCACCCGTTTTATCGCCACCCAAGAGGCTGAATTCGAGCAACAATGGAAAGACCTGCTGGTTTCGTCAACCGAAGAAGACTCAATGGTTGCGCGCGGATTCTTCGGACCCATGCGGTTTATCAAGAACAAGAGGGCTTTGGAACTTGTGGAAGCGACAATCAAGGGCGCCCCCAAGCTGTACAAGGGAATCCCCTGTGCTTCTACCCAGGAGATACTTGATCTCGAAATCTCCGGCCTGCATAATCTCTGGAGTGGAAAAATAGATTCCGCTCCTGTTCTTGGCGGTCAGTCAGCGGGAAGGATCCACTCAATTCCAACCGTGGCAAAACTGATTTCCGACATGATCACCGAAGCCGAGAAAAGCTTGAGAAACGCCTCGAAAATTATTGAGTGAGCTACTCGCCGCCCTCACTGAAAGTCTGTTGGAGGCGGAATTATTTGGGTTCGTGAAGAGCGCATTCATAAAGGCAGACGCCAGATTGAAATGGCTGACAAGAGCTGTTATCCTTTCCAAGGAGGCCCACCTGAGTGTGTAGGACATCCAGGTTAAGATTGTCTCTGAATCGGGGAAATTATTTAACGCCCAGCCAAAAAGGCTTATATATAGAATTCCAGAGCAAGGCGTGAGCCTTTGGGACATGGAATATGAACTTATCTGGAAAATGCTCGAGATATGCCGTGGCAACAAGAGTATAGATGCTAAAAGACTCCGAATCTCCAGAAAGGCCTTGTAGGAAAAAATAGCGCGTTTTGGGATAAATATTCAATAAAGAGTCCCCTATGGCTTTTTAATTGATTTCAATTCTACTTTTAACTATTACAAAGCACAACGATATCAACTTAAAGATATTGACTTAAGGGAACAGGTTAATCATGAAAAAGATCTTATAGGAGGTTTTATGTGGACTTTGAATTGACTAAAGAGCAACAGGATATAAAAAATGCTGCAAGGGAATTTGCAGAAGGAGAATTTCCTCAGCTCGCAAAAGAATGTGATGAAGAGGAAAAATTTGATCTGAACCTACTTGAAAAGGCCAGAGAACTCGGGTTTGTGGGTTCCAATATTCCTGAGGAGTACGGTGGTCCGGGATTGAGTTATTTTGAAAATGCCCTTATCGTTGAGGAGTTCTGGAGAGTTGACCCCGGACTTGCCGCGGCAATCTGTTCGACGACCTTTGGTGCTGCAATTCTAATGGCATACGCAACCGAAGATCAAAAGAAGAACTACCTTACTCCTTTGGTAGAAGGACAGTCAATTATGGCAACGGCTGTAACCGAACCAGATGCTGGATCGGATGTGACATGTGCCAAAACAACGGCAGTCAGAGATGGGGAAGAATATGTCATAAACGGCAGTAAGATGTTTATCACGAACGGAACCCTGGCAGACTATATCCTAGTGTTCTGTAAAACCCATCCTGGAGAACCTTCACGCCACAACCAGTATAGTGTAATCCTGGTCGAGAAAGACAGGGCCGGATTTGAGGCCAACAAGCTTAAGAATAAACTGGGTATCCGCGCCTCTGATACTGCGGAACTCGCATTCAATGATGTGCGAGTTCCGTTGGAAAACCTGATAGGAAAGGAGAAGCAAGGTTTCAGGCAGATTCTAACGCTCTTTAATCGGGAGAGGGTCGCCATAAGTGCCCAGGGAATCGGTCTCGCTCAAGGGGCCCTGGAACAGGCCATACGCCATATCACACAGAGAGAACAGTTTGGTCGAAAGATAGCTTCATTTCAGGCTATCAGATTCAAGATCGCTGAAATGGCAACTCTCATTGAAGCCGGGAGGTCTCTCTACTACCGTGCGGCATGGTCTTTAGATAGTGGTCAGGAGGACCATGGCCTAATAGCCATGGCAAAATGGTTTTGTGGACAGAATGCGGTCACAGTGGCCCAGGAGGCGTTGCAGATGCACGGTGGTTACGGGTTCCTCAATGAATATGATATTGCCAGGTTTTATCGTGATTCAAAGATCCTCGACATCTACGAAGGGACAAAGGAGATTGAAAAAGTTGTTATTTCTAATATCCTTTTAGGTAAGTCCAAATAGGTCTGTTATATAGCCTTGCATAAATAGAGCGACATATGATATAATGGCACCATTCGAGTAG
>CAYRFN010000200.1:0-7283 GCA_964423495.1 uncultured Desulfobacteraceae bacterium | reverse complement strand
CCCTGTACTGGGCATCTATATCAGCCAAAGTAGCTGGTTTTGCTTGAGATTCAGGATTTGTTGGAAGGAAATTTCAGTTTGTTCGCCGAACCGGCGTTTGAAAGGGGTCTTACAGAGCACACCAGTGGTGCGCCTGGTGCTGGCACTAGGTCTATCGGACTCAAAGCTTTCGTGGTGGAACGCAGTGAATCGGTCAGGGGGCAGCTTGAGGGAACGGGGAAGTCCAGCTACGGTGATGGCAGAGGTAACAGGGGCAGTTTCGGACGCGTAGGTTTGCCCAACCTGCCGAAACGACCCCGCTAACTAGCGAAATTACTGATTGAAGGTCATTGATATTCATCAAGGTGAATTCAAACGATGAAACATCCCCTATATCTTTAGAGTTATTTTTATTTTGACGGTGATTTCTCCCAAGGAGGTCAACTGATCGAGTAGCCTTGCCAACAGGCAGGGGAGGTCAGGTCCGTGGACGGGGAGTCGGCTGTCCCTCTTCTTAAGAATCTGGTTAGCTACTTATCACTGGACAAACATCGGGATGACTTGAGCACAATACTACTATCTTCAGGACATATCACGCCCGCTATTTCTGCGTTCTCACCGTCAAGGTATACTGTGATACCTAACATATCTAGCGCTAGGCGCTTGCCTTCAAAGTCCAGTACAGGTAATTTATCCTGCATGTCTTTAATAAAGCGTTCAAGATTTGGGACGTTGATAACAGCGTCTTGGCTAGCCTTAAGCTGCGCCTCTAGCTCGGCCTTTTGCGCCTCCAGCGTTTCCTTTGCCTTATTTATCCGCTTGTTTTCCGCCTCTACCTGGCTTTCAGGAAAACCCTTTAAAGCCCATTGTAATAATTGGTGCTGCTCACGTTCAGCCGCCTTAAGCTTACGCTCCACGCGTTCTAGTTCTGCCTCAAATACATTTAGCTGGCCTGCATCTTGACGTTGCTTTTCAAGCTCACTGGTTATGAGGTCACGGTCACTCAGATAGCGTTCAAGCGCAGCCCATACCATGCCCTCAAGCTTCTTAGCGCTCCATTGCTTATTACGGCAACGGTTGAGTGGTGCATTTATCTTCATATTGCCAGTGCAACGGTAGAATAGATGTTCACTTCGTTTTTTACTATGCACCACACCGCCAACGAAAGTGCGTCCGCATTGGCGGCAGCGTAAATGTCCGCGCAGTAGGTATTCATGCTTGCAGTTTCTAATACACTTGTCCCGATTCACCCTTAGCTGCTTTTGGGCAGCGTCATATAGCTCTTGGGTAATAATCGCAGGGGTGACATCCGGTATTTCAATCCATTCTGTTTTAGGCTTTAAACTACCGCCCTTAGTAGTAAAGGCATAAGTTCGGCCAGTATAGGCTTCATTCGTAAAAATACGATGGACTGAGCGCCTGCTCCATATCTTGCCACTCTTAGAAGGCGCTTCCAAAGCCCTCAAGCGGTAAGTGATAGCAGTGGTAGATAGCCCATCATTCACTAGCCACTGGTACATTTTCCTAACCCATGACGCCTCACTTTCGTTTATGACACGTCGCCCGCCGTTCTTTTGATTTACTGGTATATAATCATAGCCATAAATACCGCAGCCATTCCCAGTGGGTATGCTACCACCTTTTGCCTTAGCACGTTTACCCCGCATGGTGCGTTCTTTTATCTTCTCGGCCTCTACTTTACTAGCATAACCCCGGATATAGCTTATTAACTTGCCTAGTTCGGAATTATCCACATCCTCGGTTACGGCTTCAAGGGTAACATGGTGTTTTTCGAGTTCCTGGGTGATTATGACGCCATGCCCAGGGTCACGGGTAAGCCGGTCAAGGGAATAGCAGATTATAAAGTCAATAGACTCAGTTCTCACCAGTTCACGCAATTTGTCCAGCTCCGGCCTTTCAATGGAAAGCCCGCTATATGCTTCGCTGAAACGTTGGGAAATTTCATAGCCCTTGCTCTGGCAGTGGGTAACGCAATTCTCTAGCTGTGTCTGTAGACTTGTACCTTCACGCTCTTGGTTATCTGTACTTACCCGACAATAGATAGCTGCTTTATTCATCGCCACCCTCTTAAAGGTTTAATAAAATTACTAACAGGGTAAGTGCACCAGCGATGGCTAACCCTGCGCCCATTATTCGCATTCCCCATAACCAAAAAAGCCAAAACCCTCTACGAGGCCATTTATCATAAAAGTTGTGCTCTATTTCCTCTCTATTTTGCTCGGAATAACCGAACAAGGGGGATATCTTATTTAAATGAACATTTAATCCAATCCACCATCTTCCAAAACGATGAGCATACAGAACACATACTGTTCCTATAATCATGAATGGAATGCCTACGCTGATAGCTATCCACAGTTTGTCCATAATATTCTCTTATGTCTATCGGACTTTCCCAGTTCGCTTTGTTAGGCTAGTAGTAATAAGGCAGCCTAACTCCGCTCTCTGGTCTATATCCTTTTATTTTACTCTCCATTCATCAATTGATTTGTTTTCTATTTTCGTTTTATGTCCACTTGCGATACCGAGGTCATAGGCTGACTTTACAATTATCTGCAAGTTGTCATATTGGTCGATATTATCTACATTTTCTAAAGCGACTTCAGCTACTTCATTCATCACTTCAGAGTATTCTTCATCTGGTAGCACTCCTTTATACCAGACTTCTACTATTATGGAGTGCGTTGTATAACCCTCAGGAAATCTATTACTCACAACATGGGTTGTTTTTTGTTCTACACTTGCTGTATGATAACTGCCGTCATTAATCAGAATCTCCTAAATACTACTAATATCGCCAATACCCAATTTTGAGATAATTATACCCTCAAAGATTGTCATACCCGATACTACTATAACTGATATAGCCACAAGAACTGCTGATACAATCCAATGTTTTCGTGCTGTAACGGGAAACGCCTCAATCCCCTCTGCTTTCAGATGGACAACATACGTTTTGCATATCAAATCATGTATTCCCTGTCTAGAACCTCGATTAAATATCATGGTATAAACAATAGCTGCGCCAACTCCAAAAACAATGATTCCAAACAACAAATCTAGAATAATGGTGTCGAGGCCTGGTAGTGCCCATCCGTTCAGAAGCGCAGGGAAAGCTAAAATGGATATACGTAACAGTGAGCGTTTTAAACTTATCGGCTTGTTATTTTTATCTCTAACCGCTGTTTTCAACAGACGCTTGCCAACAGTTTGCCCATTACCCAACTTGGAATTCAATATTCCGAAATATAATAATACGATTATAAGTCCCAGAATACTCCCATTAGGTCCAATATTAAACCAGAACGAAGATGCTGACCAACCAATAATTTGCCCTACAATTCCCAATATCAAACCATCTATAAAAAAAGCCGCAACACGCCTCCAAAAGCCTGCTACAGGTGGAACTACGAAGCCATTATGATTTTCTATACCCTCTTGAGATTCAATAGACTGATTCATAATAACAAACCTCTCTTCACGGCTTAACATTATTAATTAAAGTGCCCGGTATATCTCCCGCCGATGACCGACACGCACGATGGTAACAAGGCTTTCCTTATCATCAATAGCGTAGACTATCCGGTAATCGCCTTGCCGTATCCGCCATAAGCCCGAAGTTTTTACCTTTTCAATACCTCTTGGCCTCGGTATTTCTGCCAAGCCCTTAATGGCCTCTATGACTGCTTGAAAATCAGACTTGGGCAATTTATCTAACGCCCGTTGCGCATGCCGTCTTAGCTCAATTCTATACATTCTCAGCCTGTTGGCTTAACCTTTCACCGATGCCAGGTAATCATCCAAAGACTTTGTACCTTCAGCATTCGCTAAGGACGCCAGCCCTTCAGAAGCATCAATTTCATCTTCTAGCTTGGCTATTATGGCCTCAGTTAGCCAATCTCTCATTGTCTTTCCCTTCAAAGCTGCAAAAGCCTTAACCCGGTTACGCAACTCCGGGTCAATATCTAAGAAATACCTTGTCTTTTTAGCTGTGCCTGGCATTTTTAACCTCCCTATACACCCTATGTGTATAGTTAGTATAGGTTAACCACCTAACAATGTCAATACTTTTACCCTGGCATGGATACAAATTCCTTTTTCGTTACCCTACCGAAAACAACGTCCGCCGGTGTTAGTCGTTTGTTTTTCAGCACTTTATAGATATAAGCCCGGCTGTATCTTAGTTCATAAGCCGCGCCTTGTACGCTCTTATGAACTCGCAACGCGTCATAAACATTAATGAGTGGGATATTCAAAGCTTTTCGACCTAAACCATTAAGCGCTATCTTACCGCCGCAGTGTGGACATTCAATTAACATGGTGCACCACCTTTTAATATTTCGCCGCAAGGACACAGCAAGTTACCGTCTGGTGTGTATGTCCATTCATTACAACCACAAGTCGGGCAATCCGGTAACTTACCAGAAATATCGTAATAAGTAACCTTATCCGAAATTCGTTTTCTATCGTTTGTAATTTTATTAGATGGGGTATTATCTTCTTCCCGAATTTCGGGTAAGGGTCTGGTAGCCGCTTCGTAAGTTTTACGTGTCCAGTCTGTCAAACTCCAAAGGTCAGCGTTCCCCGCGCCTTTTGATTCCCGCTTGATAATGCCGTAACAAGTCAAGTCCTCTAAGGCCCACCTGGTGGTAACTGTAGGGTAGCCAAGCCTGGTAGCTAAGTCACTGGTGATAGTATCAATGTCAGCCTCTAACATTGATAAAACTACCTTTTGTCGTAACGCTTGCATCGAATCAAGCGCCGTCTTTTCTACCAATTCCCAAGCGCGTTCCTTTGTTATTCCAATAACCTGAAGGCCACGTAACAATTGAGATAGTACCTTAACTAAGCGCGTAGGACTTTCAGCACCGGGGATTAGCTGTATCTCACGGCTTGAGAATGAATCACGTTCAACGGCGCTCCGGCAACGTGTCGTGAATAAGGCCAATTGAACTAACTTGTCCCGTTCCTCGGCTGTGATTTCTACCGGCTTTGAAAAGTCTAAAGTGTTAAAGAAGTCTGCTACCATGCCCGCTAATTCAGCCCGCATCTCCGTTTCATGGCCCGCATGAATTAGCGCCTTTTCCGCTTTATTAGCTTCGTTAGCTTCTGGCAGCCGGAAGTAGGTAAAACGTTCCCCAAGTATGCTCATTACGGCATAGAAGCCGTCTATTGAAGGCGTAGCACCGCCCACAAGCCCACATTTACCCGCCCAGGCCAGTGTTCGCCCGCCATCACTACCTACATACCTTGTCCAAGCACCATCATAGACTTCACGTAAAGCCGCCAGAATAGGGCCGCGACTGTCACGATTAAGAGATAGGACACTGCCAAAGTCTTTAACCTGAAGAATACCGAAGCCGCCCACTTCACGCAGTAAGCCGCCTTTAGCACCTTCAGAATCACGCTTCGGTGTACCCGATAGCAAACTAGCTTCTGTGAGTATAGCTACTTGGTGAATGTCTGGTACTTTGAGAACTGTGTTTAATACCTCAGTTTTACCGCTTCCAGGTGTACCTACTAATAGAAGCCAAACAGGGTCACCGGGTATCTTATTAGCTGCGATTGCGCCTAGCATCGCTTCAAGCGGCCCTGTATCCGGCATAAAAAGCCAATGGCGGCAACGTTCAAGTATCTGTTCAAGTTGCGCAGGCTTATATTCCCGCACTTGGCTAGTTAATTCCCTTAATTCGTCTGCGGTGTGTCCGTTGTCTAGCCATTCGCTCACGTCCTTAACGTCTGGCAGTTCTAAAAGTCGAATTTTAGCAGCCTTGCCATAGCATGAGCGCGCCACGTCTATCGCATGGTTACGGCCCGGTGTGTCATTGTCCGGGATAATCACCACGTCAGCGCCTATTAGGACTTGATTGTAGCCATCCTGCCATTTGCCCGCACCCATAGGGTTACAGGTAGCCGTAAAGCCTTCGGTTCGTAGCCGGTCAACGTCCTTTTCACCTTCAACAATGTAAATAGCCTTGCCGCCGTCTATGGCTTGCCTGAGTTCGTCCTGGTGGTAAAGGCTTGGCTTAATACCCTTAAGATTATTGATATAACCGCCTTTACTGTCTGGCTTACGTTGATAGAATCCCTTTGGTCTTGTACGTACCACTTCAAAGCCGTCATAATGGTAAACAGCTTCAATTTCACGGTGTTCCGGCTTTACCTTGCGGCTGTTCAAGAATAGGTCTGCCATAGTAAGGCCCTTAGCTTTAAGTACATCCTCTGTTTTGCATCCGGCCTGGCATTTTACCAGAATTGTGCTATCCTTCAGCGTCACAGATAAGCTAGGGCCTCGGTCATTGTGAACTGGACACAGGACATTAAAGCCACCCCTGATTCTTTGACGTGGCTTTTCAGGGAATAGCGCCAGGAAGTCATCAAAGCTGCGGATTCTATCGCTCACTGGCTTTCACCTCGGTAATTAGTTTTTGCCAGAACTTACGCCACGCCTGTTTTTGGGCCGGTGACATCTCACCCGGACGGATATTTACTATCACTCTGGGTTGCGTGCTATTTGATTTAGGCATTTTCAGCCCCCGGCTTCTCAGGTATCAAAGCGTCTAGCAGCTTTTCGAGTTTGCGCATTTCTTCTTCATACTCAATCCTGAGAATGTCATCATCACAGCCCAGTAGGTTAAGGCGTGCTTCTTCCAGGACAACTTCTTTGAATAGATGCAATACTCGTTTGTCCTGAGTGAAGGCCAACAAGCGGACTTTCCCGGTTTGCAGGTCTGGATACTGCAAGACTAAATGAGGTTGTGTCATATCCTTTTCCCCCTCTAATCCCTACTGGGTTTGAGAAAAGGCAAAAGTGACACTTCCCAAGAAATATTTTGAAAATAAGCAGAAAGAAAAGGCCGGTACTAGTCCGGCCCTTAGAAATTTCATTTGTTATAAGGATTAATTCAATATAAAAAGGAATTTAGGTCAGCATTGCAGATTTACCTACCTTGTCATTAATTTTAATGACGCTTATATTTAATATATTTTATCCTTCGCCATATTATATTTGAGCCTGCGCGCATTTTTTATCATATTTTATCAATAATAAATTGTGCTGCGAAGCTAAATCTATAGCTAAATATGTATTATATTCGTATTTTATGCTCTGTGAAGCTAAATGTGAGGCTGTATGACATATCATTTAATATAGCAGGCAAGCTAAAAGTTAACTTGTTAACAAGTTAATCTGAGGCTAAATGTGAAATTAAATACTGTTTGATAATTTATGCGTCCGGGAAGCTAAATTTCAGGCTGTCTTTTTTCTATCTTTTGTTTAAGCC
>CAYRFN010000199.1:0-7286 GCA_964423495.1 uncultured Desulfobacteraceae bacterium | reverse complement strand
ATAATAAATAATTTTTGCGAGGTTGAGGACGCACAGCCCCGAACGTAGTGAGGGGCGGAGTCGCTTCAGGGGTTCCGTTCAAAATAAGTTCGAACTTTGTCCAATAAGGACCACCATACCTTCCCAGGATGGCCTCCCAAATCCTTAAATATTGATGTTTCAAGCAATTATTAATGTATCTCTTTAGCTATTTCTACTAATCTCCCTAATATGGATCCTTTTCAGGGTTCTTAGAATTCCTAAATAAATTTATTATACGGCAAATAAAACCGAACATAAGGACAGCGCTGATGAGGATTATTAAATTGGAAGCAAAAAAGGTCATGATAAATGAGTGGGGATCTTCCAATTGATAGGCCGCAATCAGAAGGTGAATTCCAAACAGAAGGAAAAAGCAACCCGCAAACAAAAAAATAGTCAGTCGTATCCACTGGAAAATGTTTGACATGGGTCTATTTCTCAGCTCCTTTTGAAACATTATATACAGATATCTGAAGACAAAGTGGATAGTTGGTGGGTGATTTACTCAACAGAAAGGCCTAACTTGGGAAGGACCAAATTATCACAGGCCGTATAAGGATCTATTTTTCCTTCCACAATGGAGTCTACAGCCCTATTGAATTCACCGTTTTCGTTTAACTTATCAATCACCTTTTCAGCAAGCCGAGCCTTAACCATATCAGCCAGTTCCGCGCGCACCTTATCTTTTCTTTTCCTAAAATGCAAATCGCCCCATGTTTCTATGAGGAATTTACGGTGTCTATTCATCTCTTCCAAGAGCTCAACTACGCCTTTATCAAACACGGCTTGTACCTTAAGAATTGGTGGCCTCCATCCACCTTTCTCATATTTATTCTGATCTATATCAATCATCCATCTTAGATGTTTCATGGTTTTTTCCGTGCCTTCCAGATCCGCTTTATTGATCACAAATATATCACCCACCTCAAAAATTCCTGCTTTGATGGCCTGAATATCGTCACCCATCCCCGGCATTACCACAATAATAGTAGTGTGAGCACTTTTTACAACGTCCACCTCATCCTGGCCAACTCCCACAGTTTCAACTAAGATATAATCTTTGCCCATGGCATCCAGAACATCAATGGCACTTCGGGTAGATTGCGTCAAACCTCCGAAATGTCCACGAGTCGCCAAGGAGCGTATAAATACGCCCTCATCCATACTGTGCCGCTGCATCCTGACACGATCACCTAATATTGCCCCGCCGCTGAATGGGCTTGTTGGGTCAACAGCAAGCACACCAACAGTCTTATTCCGTTTTCTTATATGTGATATCATTTGGTCAGCCAAGGTACTTTTCCCAACACCAGGTGCCCCGGTAATGCCGATCACATTTGCTTTTCCCGTATATGGAAATAGCTCCTTTAGAACCTCCCGCGCCTTAGGCATTCCATCGTCAATATCGCGAATCAGGCGCGCCACACTTCTGACATCACCTGTCAGCACCTTTTCTGCCACGCTATTCATAATCTTTTATTTTCACCTTGGTTTCACATTTTCTTCAACCCAAGCAACGATCTCTTTTAGCGACGATCCTGGGGTAAAAATTTCTTTAATGCCCGCCTGTTTCAGTATTCCTATATCTTCATCCGGAAAGATACCTCCACCACATACAACAACATCATCTGCGCCCTTTTCTCGAAGCAACTCCACGACCTTTGGAAAAAGGTATCTATGCGCCCCTGCCAGACTTGAGAGGCCAATCATGTCCACATCTTCCTGTATGGCTGCTTCAACGATTTCTTCAGGGGTCTGATGAAGACCTGTATAAACCACTTCAAAACCAGCATCGCGATATGCCCTGGCAATTATCCTGGCACCACGGTCGTGACCATCCAACCCAGGTTTTGCCACCATTACCCTTACTTTTCTTTTTTGTTCCATAAAACACTCTTAAATCCTAAATTAGTGATTCCTTAATACCTTAATAAATACCAGGATCTCTATATTCACCAAAAACCCGTCTATAAATATCGCACATCTCCTGCAAAGTGGCGTATGCCTTTGAAGCTTCTATTAAGGGCCCCATGACATTTTTATTTCCCTCACATGCCTCTCCCAAGGCCTCAAAACACTCTTTTACCTTCTTATTATCACGCTCGTTCTTGATCCGATTTGTCTTTTTTATCTGAAGTTTTTCAAGCTCCTCATCAATTTCAAGGATCTCAACAGGGATTTTGTCATCAGTAATATACTTGTTTACCCCTACAACGGTTTTTTCATTTTCCTCGATCTGTCTCTGGTAATGGTAGGCCGCATCAGCTATCTCCATCTGGGGATAGTTTTTTTCAATAGCAGCAAGCATGCCGCCCATATCATCAATCTCTTTGATTATCTCAAATGCCTCTTCCTCCATCTGGTTGGTTAGCGACTCTACCAGATATGATCCCCCTAATGGATCTATAGCATTGGCGGCTCCGGACTCTTCTGCGATGATCTGTTGGGTCCTGAGAGCAATAGTTGCGGCTTTCTCAGTAGGTAAAGCCAGGACTTCATCAAGAGAATTAGTATGCAGGGATTGCGTACCACCCATGACCGCGGCCAACGCCTGAAGCGTTGTCCTGACTACATTATTGTAAGGCTGCTGGGCTGTCAGCGAACATCCAGCGGTCTGAGTGTGAAACCTTAACCACCAGGACCTGGGGTCCTTGGCCTTGAATCTTTCCTTCATAATCTTGGCCCACATCCGTCTTGCCGCCCGATATTTTGCAACCTCTTCAAAGAAATCGATATGGGAATTAAAGAAAAAGGAAAATCGGGGCGCAAAGTCGTCAATATTAAGTCCACGATCAATTGCAGCCCGCGTATAAGCAATACCATCTGCTATGGTAAATGCCAATTCCTGAACTGCAGTAGAACCCGCTTCTCTGATATGGTATCCACTGATGCTGATGGTATTCCACCGGGGAACTTCATTAGTACCAAATTCAACAGTATCTGCTATGACACGAAGCGAAGCTTCTGGTGGACACATGAAGGTCTTCTGTGCAATAAACTCTTTGAGCATATCATTCTGGATGGTTCCACCTATCACCCTTCTATCTATCCCCCTCTTTTCTGCCATGCTTACGTACATGGCCCAGATAACGGATGCAGGCGGATTAATAGTCATTGAGGTAGTAATTTTGTCAATAGGAAGGCCATCAAACAGGTCTTCCATATCCTTCAAAGTATCAATTGCCACACCGCATTTACCGCACTCTCCCCGGGCCTTGGGCGAGTCTGTATCATATCCCATCAATGTGGGCATATCAAATGCCGTGGAAAGTCCAGTTTGTCCTTCTTTTACTAGAAGATGAAATCGTTTGTTCGTATCTATGGCGCTTCCTAAGCCTGCGAACATCCTCATCGTCCAGAGACGTCCTCGATACATTGAAGGCTGGACTCCACGAGTAAAAGGATACTCACCGGGAAAACCAAGGTCTTTCGAGTAATCCAATCCCCTGATATCTGTTGGCAGATAAATCCTTTTGATTTCCTTGTCTGAAACCGTAGAAAATCTCTGAAGCCTCTCCGGTTTGGCGGCAAAAACCTTGGCCAGCTCCTCCTGCCATTTCCTTTCCTCTTCTTCAATGTCATCAAATATTTTCTGATTAAAGATATGATACATGTGGCACCATTAGCATCAATTTGTTACCATGAATAATATTATCAAACTTTACCCTTTCAAATTCAAATTTTATCATCTTTTCACTTTGAAAAAATCATTAGCTAATTACAGGGGCGAGTCTTTTAAAGAGCTTAACAGTTACAATAAATATTTATCTTCCTTTTAGGATATTATTTGCAATCACCAGACGCATAATTTCATTAGTACCTTCATAGATCTGGCATATCTTAGCATCCCTCATGTGACGTTCCATGGAATATTCCTTGCAGTACCCGTATCCACCCATGATCTGGACCCCCTCGACGGACGCCCTCATAGTCACATCAGAGGCATACATCTTGGCCATGGCTGCCTCTTTTTCATAAGGCTTTTTGTGATCCTCCAGCCACGCAGCCTTAAGGGCAAGCAATTCGGCAGCATCCAGTTCCATTGCCATGTCCGCCAGCTTCCACTGAATAGCCTGGAAAGTGGAGATCGGTTTACCAAATTGCTCTCGTGTCTTTGCATATTCCACTGACTCTTCAAGCACGGCCCTGCCTATCCCAATCGCCTGGGACGCAATCCCGATCCGCCCACCATCAAGGGTGGTAAGCATTTGCTTAAAACCTTCTCCTTCTTTTCCAAGGAGAGCATCGCCCGGCACTTTTGCATCTTCGAATATCAGTTCTGATGTTCCAGAAGCCAATATGCCCAATTTATCTTCCACACGGCCTACTTTGAATCCTGGTGTATTCTCAAGATCCACCACAAAGGTACTAATCCCTTTATACCCTTCTCTTTTTTTCGTTATGGCCGCCAGAATGCAATAAGATGCCACGTTACCGTTGGTAATAAATTTTTTCTCCCCATTTATGACCCAATTATCACCATCCTTCACAGCTGTAGTTAATAATGCAGCAGGATCGGAACCAGCGCCCGCCTCGGTTAAGCCGTAACAACCAAGCTTCTCTCCGGATGCGCAGGGATAAAGATATTTATTCTTTTGTTCTTCATTTCCATAGGCCATCACAGGGAAACAATATAGTGAGTTATTTACAGACATGATAACGCCCGTGGATGCACATGCCTTAGAGACTTCAATCAGAGCAAGCACATAACTCACATTGTCCATTCCTCCCCCCCCGTATTCTTCTGGCACTGTAATTCCCATCATCTTAAGCTCACCAAGCCGTTTAACAATATCTGCAGGATGCTCATGTGTTTCATCCAATTCAGCGGCCTTAGGCTTGATCTCGGCTTCGGCAAATCGCCGTGCCATATCCTGGACTATCTGTTGTTCTTCTGTCAAAATAAAGGCCATTTTCAGGTCAAATTTCCCTTAAATTCGGGTTTTCTTTTCTGAAGAAATGCGGACATGCCTTCCTTCCCGTCTGGGCTTGCCAGACACATTCCAAAACTATCCGACTCCATGTAACAGCCCGAATGGAGATCCACATCAAAGCCACGATCAATGCATCGCTTGATTGCCTTCATTGAGACTTTCCCTTTTGATGCCAGGACATTGGCTGTCTTCATAGTTTCCTCCCAAAGCATTTCCGGAGGAAACACTTTGTTTACAAGGCCAATCTCCTTTGCCTCTTGTGCACTGATCATAATACCTGTCATACAAATTTCCTTTGCCATAGCCTTTCCAACAAGTCGGGAGAGACGTTGGGTTCCACCAAACCCTGGCATAACACCAAGACTAATTTCAGGCTGACCGAACTTGGCATTGTCAGAGGCATATATAAAGTCGCAGGCCATGGCAATCTCTGTGCCCCCTCCGAGTGCATATCCATTCACACAGGCGATCACAGGGATGGAAAGCATTTCAAACCTAAAGAAGAGTTCCTGCCCATCCCGAGACCATTTTCGTCCCTCCAAGGGATTCATATTCTCCATATGACCAATGTCAGCCCCTGCCACGAAAGCCTTGTCCCCTTCTCCGGTAATGACCAATACCCCCAGATCAATATTGGCTTCTATCTTATCCAAGGCATCATTTATTTCTGAAAAAATTTCAGGATTTAGGGCGTTCAATGCCTTGGGCCGGTTTATCTTAATAACCGCTACTTTTCCTTCTATCTCAAAGACGATATTTTCGTAAGCCATTATTGACTCCTTTTTTCGATTCATCATTTTCATCAATTATCAATCATTTCATATTTCTATACTCTTTCCAACACGGTTGCCATGCCCTGACCACCGCCGATACACAATGCGGCCAAACCAAGGCTGTATTCTTTCCTTAGCATCTCCCCCATCAAGGTTATAATAAGACGGGCGCCTGTACAACCGATGGGATGCCCGATAGAGATGCCACTCCCAAGAACGTTGGTCTTTTCCATATCACATTTCAGTTCCCGGACACATGCGATGGCCTGAGAAGCAAAGGCCTCATTCAGTTCAATAGCACCAAAATCATTTATTTCAAGACTTTCCTTTTTTAGGATTTTTCTTACGGCCGGGATTGGACCAACACCCATAAAGGCCGGGTCTACTCCACCGGATGAATAGGCCCTGATCTTTACAAGGGGTTTTAAGCCAAGGTCTTTGGCCTTGCTTTCCGACATCAGAAGCAAGGCAGCCGCGGCATCATTTATACCTGAGGCATTCCCTGCTGTGACCGTGCCATCCTTCTTAAATGCCGGACGAAGCTTGCCCATCTTTTCAACACTTGTATCCATGGGTCTCTCATCTGTATCAAACACAATCGGATCTCCCTTTCTCTGGGAGATAATCACAGGAACAATCTCATCCTTAAAGATACCGTCAGAAATCGCCTTTCTTGCACGCTGGTGGCTCAATGCACCCAATTCATCCTGCTCCTCTCTGGAAATACCATACTTCTCAGCAATATTTTCGGCAGTTATACCCATATGATAACCATAAAAGATCTCAAACAGACCATCGAAGACCATGAGATCTACCATTTCGGCGTTGTTCATTCGTGCCCCCCACCTGGCTGCTGGAATTGAATAGGGAATAAGGCTCATGTTTTCCATGCCGCCAGCCAATACTATCTCAGCCTCCTCAAAACTAATCGCCTGTGCAGCAAGGGCTACCGCCTTCATGCCTGAAGCACATACCTTGTTCACCGTGAATGCGTTTGTCTCTTTCGAAATACCTGCCCTTATCATGGCTTGTCTGCCAACATTCTGCCCTTGGCCAGCGCCGACCACATTCCCCATGATTACTTCATCGATCTGAATAGGTTGCAGGGAATCGTCGTAGTCATAACCCTCCTTTTCGAGCTCAATCATCCCTCTGCCTTTCAAGGCATCCGGTTCAAATTGGGTGAGGGCCTCCGTTACCATAGGCCTCAAATTGACTTTTTTCAGTGTTTCCTTTAATACCAATGCACCAAGCTGCACAACTGGTGTCGTCTTTAGACTACCACCAAAGTTCCCCACAGGTGTCCTTACACCAGAAACAATTACAACATCTCTCATAATTTAATCTCCTTTATTTAAAGTGCCTAATTAATTGTTAACGTTCAAAAGGCTTCGCATTTAGAAGGACATGGAGGTCTCTTTTAAGAAATCCGCAACAAGAATTCTTACATGCTTATGGAACGCCCCCTATGCCCTAACCATAGATCAGTTACAGAAAGGCAGGACATGGGGCTCTCTTTTCAAAAAACGAAAAATTGGTTGCTGGTTATTTGAGTTAA
>CAYRFN010000198.1:0-7290 GCA_964423495.1 uncultured Desulfobacteraceae bacterium | reverse complement strand
CGGTATCCTAGACCGCTAGACGATGGGACCATAAAATTGGCTGGGGGACGAGGATTCGAACCTCGGTTAACGGGGCCAGAACCCGTCGTATTGCCACTATACGATCCCCCAGTAACTGTTAAAAATTGCTCCAAATCCCTCTAAAAGTCAAGATAAAAAAAGATATGCCTTGACAGCCATAAATAACAAAGAGAGCCTCATGCCCTTTTGCGTGCAAAACATTTTGAATATTACCAATTATTTTAATCGTAAATTTGATTTAAGATCTTGAGATTGAGCGTTATTTTCGATAGAAATATCAATATATGCCAAAAGGGTAACCGTTTATATTAAGGATAACTAAATGACGGCATACTTTATCAGACGTTTTCTTTTGATCATTCCGACCTTCATTGGGATCACCATCATGGTGTTCATTATCACCCGTTTTGTCCCAGGCGGTCCCATTGAGCGGATGATTGCTCAGGCCCAGCAGATGCCAAGTATTCAGGGGGGAAGAGCTCCGGGATCGCCTGCAGAGCAGACTCAACCACTTTCTGAGGAGCAGATCGAGGAATTGAAAAAGTATTATGGTTTCGACAAGCCGGTTTTTGTGAGCTATTTCCTCTGGTTGGGCAAGGTGTTTAGAGGGGATCTTGGCACCTCGACCCGCTATTACGACCCAGTATGGGATATGATCAAGGAACGGATTCCTATCTCTCTTTATTTTGGGATACTTTCCCTGATCCTGATCTACGGAATTTGTATTCCTCTTGGGATTCTCAAGGCGATTAAACACAAGAGTTCCTTTGACAATATCTCATCCGCTGTTGTTTTTACCGGTTATGCCATTCCCGGCTGGGTTGTCGGTGTCTTGATGCTGGTATTGTTTGCGTCCCACTGGGAGATTTTCCCACTCGGGGGCCTCGTGAGCGATGATTTTGAAGATTTCACGCTGATAGGAAAGTTTCTGGATGTCATTAGGCACACGGCCCTTCCGCTTTTGGCGTATGTGGTCGGGTCGTTTACCGTGATGACGTTCCTGATGAAAAATACCCTTATGGATAATTTAGCCTCAGATTACGTCCGCACAGCCATTGCAAAGGGGCTACCATTCAGGAAGGCTGTCTTCAACCATGCGCTTAGAAACAGTCTTATACCTATTGCCACCAGTTTTGGAAACAACATTTCTATTATCCTTACTGGTTCATTTCTTGTAGAAACAGTCTTTAACATCAACGGGATGGGTCTGCTGGGCTATGAATCGGTAGTTGAGCGTGATTATCCAGTAGTACTGGGAATACTGGTTATATCATCGCTTCTTTTTATGATCGGTAACATCCTATCGGATATCTGTGTCGCTATCGTGGACCCGCGTGTACAATTCGAATGAAGAACCTAAGGTTAAAATGAGACTGAATCCTTTAACAGTAAAAAAAATCAAACGTTTTAGATCAATTAAGCGAGGATTCTATTCCTTTATTATTATTGTGGCCATGATCTTTCTATCCCTTTTCGCCGAGGTCCTTGTGAACAAACGTGCACTCATCGTACATTATGAAGGCAGGTATTATTTTCCGACTTATGGAAGCATGATTCCCGGAACAGCTTTTGGTGTGGATTATAATTATGAGACAAATTACCGGGAGCTGAAGAAATATTTCAAAGAGGAAGGCCGGGGCAATTGGGTACTGATGCCCTTCATTCCATATGGTTCCTACGAAAATGACCTAAGGGAAGACGAATATCCCCCGTTTCCGCCATCTATAAAGGAAAAACATTACTTAGGAACCGATACAGTAGGCAGGGACATTGCCGCCCGGCTTATTTATGGGTTCAGGATTGCCATCTTTTTCTCCCTATTACTGTTAGCGGTCAATTACACCATCGGGGTTAGCATCGGAAGCGCAATGGGATTTTGGGGAGGGAAGTTCGATCTGTTTTTCCAGCGGATTATCGAGATATGGTCAAATGTTCCCTTTCTATACATCATCATAATAATTTCTTCCATTATTGTGCCTAATTTTTTCATGTTGATTCTGATCATGGCCTTTTTCGGATGGATCGTAATAACCTGGACCATGCGAACCGTCACATACAAGGAAAAAGAGAGGGAATATGCACTTGCCGCCAAGGCCCTGGGTGCCACCAACCTTCGGATCATTTTCAAACACATTATTCCTAACACCATTGCAATTATCGTGACCTTTGCCCCTTTTTCGGTTTCGGGGGGAATTATTGCATTAACGTCACTCGATTACCTGGGTTTTGGGCTTCCGCCGCCAACGCCAAGCTGGGGTGAGATGCTACAGCAAGGATGGGCGAACCTGGATGCCTGGTGGATAGGTGGCTCGGTTATCGCTGCAATGCTCGTAACCCTGATGACAGTTACATTTGTCGGAGAGGGGATAAGGGAAGCATTTGATCCAAAACTCCATACAACTTATGAATAGGCCATGATCTTGGAGATACTATGACAATGAGAAATCGAACCAAAGAGATATGAGGGACCATGGCGGAAATAGCCAGCAAAAAACCTTTTTTACTTGCGTTAGCCTTGCTTGCAATGATGTTTTTGTCGGTTTCTTTTATGGTTGCGTACCAAGATAAGAGCACTGTGGAAGTCGACTCAAGCCAAGTCGGTTCGGGTGAAGAAAAGAAAATCTTCAGGATTGAGATTTCGGAAACCCCTCTCCCCGCAGACCTTGAGTGGCTCACAAACGATTCAGATCCGGCCTATGCATCACCGGAAGCGAAAACGGGGGGTGCCTTTAGAGTTGCCATCAGTAGTTTTCCATTGACCTTTCGCACGGTGGGCCCGGATTCAAATACTGAATTCAGAAGTGCTATTCTCGGCAATCAGCTGAGTTTGCTCGGAATTCATCCCAATACGATGAACCTTGTCCCAGAGCTGGCCACCCAGTGGGCCTTCGGAAAAGACAGAAAGAGCATGTATTTCAAGCTCAACCCATCGGCCCGCTGGTCTGATGGCGTACCGGTCACGGCGCACGATTTTGCCTACACCTTGGAGTTCATGCGCTCAAAACACATCGTGGCACCATGGTACAATGACTACTTCACAAGAGAGATCGACAAGGTCATCGTATATGATGACCACACCCTGGCCGTCGTGGGGACAAAAGCAGAGCCTGATCTCCATATGAAACTGATAATATCCCCCACCCCGAGGCACTATTATGGGCAACTGAACAAAGATTTTGTTAGAAAGTACAATTGGAAAATCGTCCCAAACACTGGTCCTTATCAAATCTGTGACTTCAAGAAAGGCAAATACGTCAAGTTCAAGCGGAAAAAGGATTGGTGGGCAAGAGATCTCCATTATTTCAAAAACCGATTCAATGTGAACAGCGTGATTATCATGGTGGTCCGAAATGACAATATGGAATGGGAGTATTTCAAGAAAGCCAAGGTGGATGTCTTTGGCATGGACCTGCCCAAGTATTGGCATGTCAAGAGCCGAACTCCGGTCATTGAAAACGGGTATGTTCACAGGGTATGGTTCTATAACGACACAATCAGGCCACCTTTCGGCATATGGCTTAACCAGGACAAAGAGATTTTCAAGGATAGGAAGGTCCGGTACGCATTCGCCCATGCCATGAACATGCAGAGGGTGATTGAGAAGGTCTTACGGAACGACTTTTTCAGGCTGGAACACGCGTACGTAGGTTACGACCGTTATTCAAACAATAACATTAAGGCCAGGCGATTTGATCTACAAAAAGTGGATGAGTACATGAAGACGGCTGGCTGGAGAAGGGGCGACGATGGCATCTGGCTGAAGAACGGAAGGCGATTTTCAGTGGAGGTGACCTACGGCTCTGAAAATCATACCACAAAACTTGTTGTCTTAAAGGAAGAGGCCAAAAAAGCTGGCGTGGAGTTAAGACTCCAAAAGCTGGACCCAAGCGCATGGTTCAATAAAATCAGCGAAAACAGGCATGAAGCGATTTGGATGGGCTTTGGTTTTAACCTGCGCCCTACCTATTGGCAAAGCTGGCATTCGGACAATGCCCACAAACCGCAAACCAACAATGTGACGAACACCGATGATCCGGAGCTGGACAAAATGATCGATGCTTACCGGAATTCTCTGAATGAAGAAGAACGGATAGGTCTCTCCTTAAAGATTCAAGAGAAAATCCATGAAATAGGGGCCTTTGTCCCGGAAGCCATGAAACCCTATGTGCGCCAAGCATACTGGCGCTGGTGGCGCCTGCCAAAGGTACCTGGCACAAAGCATTCAGAGAATCTTTTTAGTTCCTTTGACAGTGCAACGGGCGGCCTTTTCTGGTACGACAAGACCCTTCATGAGGAAACAAAAGAGGCAATAAAAAGAAAGAGGAAGTTTCCACCGGTGACCATTTTCGATGAGACCTATAAGAGCCATTGACGGTCCAATTGCTACAGTTTTAGAGGAATTCCTGTTGAACAAAGAAACGATATTAGAAGTCAGGAATTTAGTCACGGCCTTTGATACGGAACAGGGTCGTATCCGTGCCGTTGATGGTGTCACCTTCTTTGTCAAGAAAGGACAGACCTTGGGGATCGTGGGGGAGTCAGGGTGCGGCAAAAGCGTTACAGCGCTCTCCGTCATGAGGCTCCTGCCTAAACCCATGGGTATAATTGAAGGCGGACAGGTTCTATTTCGTGGTCAGGACATTGTCAGGCTTCCAGCAGGGAAAATGCATGAAATCCGAGGCTTTGGTATCTCAATGATATTTCAAGAACCTATGACGGCCCTAAATCCGGTCCAAAAAATCGGAAAGCAACTTCGAGAAGTCTTCCAGCTTCACTTTCCGGATATGGGCGAAAAGGAGATTTGGGAGCATTCGCTTGAAATGCTCGAGAAAGTAGGGCTTTCAGAGCCTATTCAAAGGATGAAGGAATACCCGCATAAAATCTCCGGAGGCATGCGCCAACGGGTAATGATCGCCATGGCCCTGGCAACCAGACCGGATATCCTTATCGCAGACGAGCCTACTACCGCCCTTGATGTAACGATTCAGGCCCAGATTCTTTCACTTATACAAGGTCTGCAGGAAGAAACCGGGATGTCTGTAATTTTTATCACCCATGCCCTAGGTGTAATCGCTGAGGTCTGTCATGATGTTGTTGTAATGTATGCAGGAAAAGTGGCAGAAACAGCAACTACGCTTGAGCTTTTTAAAAATCCAAAACATCCATATACAAAGGGGCTGCTTACATCGATCCCAAGGCTGGAATCCAAACGGAAAAGCCGACTTAACATCATAAAGGGAATGGTGCCAGGACTGGATGAACTGCCCAAAGGGTGCCGGTTTGAAAACCGTTGCCCTGATGTAATGGACATTTGCAGAATTAAACCTCCACCTATTACGGAGGCAGGAAAGGACCATTTTGTAAGCTGTTATCTTTTTAACTCCCCTTAATAATAGTTAGTTTTTTCAAATAGTACTTAAGGTCAAATACGAAAACATGAACGGGATATCATCAACATAAAATGAGGATCTATGAACGATTACCTCTTAGAAGTGAATAACCTAAAGATGCATTTCCCAGTGCATGGTGGTATCTTCAGGCGACGGATCGGGAAAGTGCATGCAGTAGATGATATTTCCTTCTCTGTCAGATCAGGGGAGACCGTTGGTCTGGTAGGGGAATCAGGGTGCGGTAAGACGACTGTCGGACGAAGCATCCTTAGGCTTTATAAGCCAACAGAAGGTGAAGTGATTTTTGATGGGAAGAATCTATCACTGCTGGGCAAAAGGAAATTGCAAGACTTGCGCAAGGAAATGCAGATAATCTTCCAGGACCCTTTCGAGTCCCTTAATTCCCGGCATACCATCGGTTATATCCTGGAAGAGCCTTTTGTAATCCATGGGATCGGCACATCTGAAGAACGGAAGAGAGAAGTCAAAAAGCTCCTTGAGAAGGTTGGGCTGCCTGAAAGCGCTGTAGATCGCTTTCCCCACGAATTCAGTGGGGGACAACGGCAAAGGATTGGCATAGCCAGGGCCATTGCCTTAAAACCTAAATTAATCATCTGTGATGAGCCTGTATCCGCCCTTGATGTATCAATCCAATCACAGATTCTGAACCTACTTTTAGACCTGCAGCAGGAAATGAAACTAACCTACCTTTTTATTGCCCATGACCTGGCAGTGGTTAAACACATTTCCGATCGTATCGCCGTCATGTATCTTGGGAAGATTGTTGAGTTCGCTGATGCTGATACCCTTTATGAGAAGCCTCTTCATCCATATACACATGCGTTAATATCCGCTATTCCCATACCGGATCCTAATGTAAAAACGAAAAAACATATTCTTACTGGAGATGTCCCTTCACCTACCAATCCACCATCGGGATGTCATTTTCATACGCGTTGTCCAATAGTAATAGAACAATGCAGAGTTGAAGAACCGGAATTGCATCCCCCACCAGGTAAGAGAGGGGATACGCATTTCGTGGCATGTCATCGTGCCGAAGAAACGGGCCTCATGTAATAGGACACAATATATGGTTAGTAACAGATAAAATAAGAAATGAAAGCTATCATTGTCAGCGACCTGCATATAGGATCACAATACTTTTTTTCTCTCGAATTCGAGCGTTTTCTCCAAAATATTCCCAAAGATTATGAAGTTATTCTTAATGGAGATATCATTGACGATCCTTTCAAAAAATTAAAACAACCCCACCAGAGGAGCTTAGACATTATCAAACAGCTCTCTTACAACCAGAAGGTAGTTTGGGTGCAAGGTAATCATGAAAATGGCTATATCCAAAAAGGGTTTGGTAGAGTACATTTCAAGTCTATCTACACCTTAGGATATGAAGTCTTGATAGCCCATGGACACGATTTTGATGAGATCATGCCCAGAAACCAAGGATTTATAAAGGCCTTCAAGCTAATGCACGATTTGAGAGTTAAGTTAGGTGCAAGGCCAGTACACGTTGCCATTTATGCAAAAAAATGGAAGATCCTTTACAAGGTCCTCCTGAAAAATGTAATGATGAATGCTGTCAATTGTGCCATTCAAAATGGGTACAAAGCAGTTACATGCGGTCATACTCACTATCCAGAGGATAGGATTTTTAATGGTATAAGGTATGTTAATACAGGGGCTTGGACCGAATTTCCGGCATTTTATCTGCTGGTAACGGACGAGACAATGACTCTCAGGAAGATAAACGATTCAATCCTTCAATAAATTTGACCGGTTTCAACTATTATTGAAAAGTCGAAAATAATGAGACCTTTGAATTTTCCATGTAATGAGCAAAATATCCTTGAAATGATAATTT
>CAYRFN010000197.1:0-7299 GCA_964423495.1 uncultured Desulfobacteraceae bacterium | reverse complement strand
ATTTCACGGGATCATTCTGCAAGGCCTTCAGTTCCTCATCCGAATATCCCATGTGTTCCTGAAACCCTTTCCAATCAAAACCTCCCGCTGTCTTCGATATAAAATGACCTTGACCCATTATGATCCTCCTTGCTTTAGAAATAAATCTTTTATTGGCTCTAATGACTCCTTTGTGTCATCCTTTTTGCCGCTGCATTCCCCATCTATTCCAATTTATCCAGATCATCCTCATCCACCACATAGGCTTTATTTTCAACATACCCCCACCCGTATTTAGGAGTAGTATCCACACACGAGAAATGATTGGGGAATAATTCATTGGGGTCTTTACCCTGCATCACCAAATTGTGGCACGCATCCTGGATGAGGGGTAGATGCATCATATTATGACCGCACCAGTGGCTGCTTCTTTTAGGGTCCAGGTTACCGATTCCTTTGAAATACAGGCGATCACCTACCTTTAATCCATTTGCGCAGCCATGCGATTTGACGACCTCAACAATAAGCCATCTCCTTTGCATTTCCGGGCTGCACATTTTTTGAGCGCCTTCAAATTTCGCCGGATCATCCATCCAAGCTTTAAGTTCTTCATCCGAAAAATTCATGTGTTTCTGGAAACCCTTCCAATCGAAATCTTTTCCTGGCTTTGATTCAAAATGAGGCATAACGAATCTCCTTTCTTTTTAGTATGTTGTCACCTAATCCTCTTAAACATTTTGTTGCTCATATAAATAAGGTTCTCGTTCGAATACGGAGGCCAGATCATCAAAGCAAACAACAATAAGGCCTAAGATAAAATCTTCCCGATTCTGTTATCTTTTTACCGCAACAAATGCAGCATCATTTTCGCCGGCAATGCGGCCGGAATTAACCGCATAACCGACTGCGTACCCTCTGAGCTTGATGAAATAGGTCTCTGATACCCAACCTGCTGTCCGGGATAATGAAAATATTGGATACAATCAAATTCCAATCCTTTTTCTTCAAGCCACCGAATGGTGTCTCCTGACTTGTCTATGATAGCGCGAACAAGTCTGGGGTTAATTCTCCAGTGAGCAAATTCCATGGCCTGTTGAGTTGATAAGAACTTCTTTTTCGGGGAAGGAGTATAGGAAGAATTGGCCTTGTGTGTCAAGCCAAATTCAACCTCATGATGTTGTGGGGGCGATTTTCGTGGCCAAGATTGATGTCTGGTGCGACGAAGGGCCCGGATGCCAAGACGGCGACCGGGGGGCTTGATTTTGCAGGAAAGGGAGAAAATTGAGGAATGTGGGGTACACGTATCCTTTGATCTAAACTCCCACTTCCTGCTCCCCCTTGTTCGGGACATGAGAGCACGTGGCTGCTAACCACTCCAGTGCATCAAACATATTAGAGCTGCAGTCCCTGGTGGACCGCCTTGTGGGGTCCAAATAACACCCCCCAGAGACGCTTTAGGGGACTGTATCGGCTGGTGTGCCGGCCGCGTTAAATGCCGGTGGTTCCTTTCAGTTTTTCCTCCCAGAATTCTTTTTCTTTCTCCCTCCAATTGGGCCCTGTAAACCGTTTGTCAAAGTAATCGCCCAGCCGTTCATACCACCTGACCCATACGTTTTTCTTTTTCTCGCGGGCCTCGATAATATCCGCCACATAGAGTTCAATCTTGGTCATCTCTTCTTTGGGGGCAAAAAATGAGGCGCCCTCTTCAGCGGATTTTTTCAAATTTTCCTCAGACAGCGCATGGGCCGTAAGCATAAGGGCCGGTATGCCTTGTCCCTTGGCGATTTCCAAGAGCTCGAATCCATTGACTCCCATAATATCAAGAATCGCCACGTCATATTCTTCTTCTTCGAGCATGCGTTTGCCTTCCTCGAACGACAACGCCGTGTCGACTTTGCAATTATCCAAGAGCTCCACGAGCATATCGAGGACATCCTTTTCGTCATCTACAATAAGGATTTTCTTACCTTGAACAATCTTCTTCGGATCCATCTGTATATCTCCTCTCTCAAGTGGTTGTAAAGTTGTGGTTAATCCATTGAAACCATTTATAAAAACTGCAGATTAAATCATATGAATATTAGTCAATCCCATAGTACCATAGCATAAAATAAGAAATATTGCAGCCTTGTCAATTTCAAGTACCGGCCCTCACGGTCGCAAGGCGACAACCGCCGCGAATCAATTGTGTGCCGACCGGCAGGGGGGCAGAAAGCGCATGTGTCATGCAACGCCAGGATGTTCACGTCCGCCGCCCAAGCCACTGCCTATGGGCCATAGTAAAGGGGGACATCCTTAAAAATGGTGAGAATCTTTGCGACTCGAAGTTAATTCATCAGCGACATTAATAAGGGTTTGAATGCTAAAGGGCTTTATAAGGGTAGAATCGAATCCGTCACTGTTCAATATCCAGGGGGTCCCTGACATCCCAATGATTGGCGTATTCGGCCTGTCAGAGTTTCGGATGTGTCGCACAATTTCGTGACCGTCAATATTAGGCATGCGAATATCTGTTATGACCAAATGAAAATCACCATTCTCATACATTTGGAGCCCTTCATTGCCATCCGGGGCGGTTTCCACACTATACTCACCAAATCGAGTTAAAGCCTGTTTAACCATATCCGATATCATTTTTTCGTCGTCAATAACTAATACATTGAACATTACTGACCCTCCATTCATAAAAATTTTCACTTCAGTCAAAGTAATGCATATTCTCCAGTATTTATCGTTTTTATTTTAAATTATTAAATAAGGTTTGTCAACTAAATATTGTATAACTCCAGGAATAAAATACTATATATGGTGTAAATATTGGTTTAAAATAGTGATAATAAACTCGAGGAGTTTCCCAGATATGTTTTCAGAGGACCACGGGAATGAGCCAGTGAATGAATGCCTTTAAGGGAATGCCTCTTTTAATTTTTCCTCTATTTTCACCGGCCTCTTGGACATTAATCGAGTATGCCTCGAATAAAAAAACGCCCTGAGAAAGGTATTCAAGGCGTAAAGTAGGTTATTGTAAGATTTTATTAATTTTTAACCGGACAGCAGTGATCTTATCTTTATCGCTTAAATCCCCAATTGTTTCTCTGACAGATCCTGGAAAAAATTTCATTGATGTTGGTGTGGCCAGAACCTTATCGCCTTCGGCTAACTCGGGGTTATCAATTAAATCTATAGTCTCGAGAGAATACTGACCTTTAAATTCATTTTCGAAAATCGCTTTTATGTTATTTATGCTCTCCACAGATTTCGATGCCTGCCCAACAAGAAGAAGTTTTAGAACATACGTATCTTTATTCATGGTTCGGCCTCCATAGGTTTAATAGCCAGCTGGCCCGTATAGAACCCTTTTTGCCAACAGGGTAATCTTATCAACGCGAATAGGTTTTTCATAAGCTCAAAACTGCACTCCCCCAGCGGCGAACCAGCAATAATAAATCTTAAACTGATGATAAGTTTGATATGCCGTTTTCGATTTTTATCAAATATTAAGAACGCAAATGTTGTGCCAGAATTGAGGAAATCTGGAAGCAATAAGTGTTATATTAATATTGGTATAGATATCACAAGGTTACTAAAAGCATTTATTGATTTGTTAATGATATAGAGAGCTAATAAATATATGAGAGATATAATAAGACTGACAATTTTATAATTTGAGCTACAAATATGTAGGGATATAAAGGGAGATTGGGTCTGTGAAATGGGGGCATCCCTTTGCAAATGTCCCCTTTCTGCGATATTTTTTCAGGCAGTCTCCAACAAGAATGAGTTTGTCGGTCTCTACTCCTTTAGGGATTTCTTCCTTGCGGCCGACAAGAATAGTAACATCCGTATTTTTATCATACTCACCAATGGCTTTTAGTTTCTCCATAGTCAGGCCAACTAAGGCGCCTAAACATCCAAAGTCTATCGGGATTGTAATATGAGGTCCAAATCCATCTGCCGGTCGAATTAGATCCGCTTTTATGTTCGGACGGGTTTCAGTAGTGAGGCCAAATAGACGCTTAAGATGGCCATTATAATACAGATGACAAAAGCCCAACTATAACTCTTGGTTAAATCAAAAATGTATCCAGAAATAAAGGGGCCAAGGGCAGCACCGATACTGCCGCCAAATGCTGCGGTTCCCAAGATGACGCCATGGGAACTCAGACCAAAGAGTTCTGCGACCAGAGGCGAAAATAGAACTTGCATGCCCCCGTAGGCCAGGCCGAAGATCGCGGCAAACAGATAGAAGGACCATGTTACTCTGGCCATCATGAGAAATATAATGGAGACGGCCATCAGCATGAAGCATATGATGAGTGTTCGTTTATTTCCTATCCTGTCAGCAGCAATCCCTGCACCGTTCATCCCAACAACGCATAATCCCCCAATAATACCGAGTATATTCGCTGCACTTTTCGCTGAGACGCCTATGCCGGTCGCATGAATGACAACATGAACCGTAACGGTAAGCAACGGGTATAGAAAGAAAAAATAGAGGGCAGCAAGTAGCCAGAATTGTCTGGTGCGTAGCGCCTCCCGTAATGAGATGACGATTGCATCAGAAGAAGATTCATGTGCTGTTGGGGACTTAGAGGTGAAAATTGAATGATTGGACTCATAATATGGGGCATGTTTGATGAATTGTGCGGCTGATACAATCAAAACAAATCCGAGGATGGCGATGATGACATAGGAAGCACGCCATCCAAATGTAGAGATGAGATAGTTGGTAATGGGTGGCATGATCATTATGCCTATACCCATACCCGAAAGACAGATCGCCGTCATCATGCCCCTTCGGCGTTCAAACCATTTGGCAACAATTGACAGCATCGGTATATAGGCGCTCATTCCGCATGAGATAATTACGCCATAATAAATATAGAGTTGCCACGTGGTTTGAACCCGGGCCATCAATAAATAGCCTATACCCAGCAAAAGACCGGTTGTTGAGATCACGATCCTCGGGCCAAATTGATCGGCCAACCTGGCCGAGAGGATGCATACGATCCCGAATACCAGATCTCTCATTGAGGAGGCGCCGGAAGTAAAGGCCCTTGTCCATCCGAACGTCTTTATTAGTGACTCAAAAAAGACACCGAAAGTTGCGAAGGTACCCCATATCATTGCCATAATAACAAACACTGCTACGACAATGATATACCCATAGTAAAGCCCGGATTGATTATCTTCAGTTGGAATATTTTCGCTCATTTGGTATACCTCATAGGTATTGCCAAGAATCATGAAGAAGATTTCTCACAAAGGATACAACCTGATTTAGAAAAAAATTGAGATAAACACTTTAACCGTTATTAGTCAAGACTTTAAGAAGTATGTGTTGCGGGAAGAGAACGTAAGGGGCTCAAAGATTCGGTGACTGTTATTTATTGTTTGTATCAAATTCTCACACCTGCCCAAGGCCTCCGCCTTCCAGCATCTGAGTGTTCTATTCTAAATGATCTTAATATGATTCTGCCTAAGACAAAGTTAATTCATCAAAAGAGACCTCTTTACAATCTTGCACTATCATGTAATGTTATCGGCCGATCAGCCTGGTCTTAATAATTGACTTATCTTCTCATTCAAATTCAATAGGCTTTTGTTTGAATTTTTCGTGAAATGGGGGAAAATTACGGCCCTCCTCGCCTTCTAAGCGAAACCCCTTTAGAATATGGATTGCGTAGTCCTATTCACTGGTCCTCCCATTTAAAATCCCGTATTCTGCAACCCAGCGAGTGAGAGATTTAGGCGATAGGCAAGTTACACTTGAAAGGCACTTTTTGGATGGAAACTAACTAAATTTGAGAAAAGGGCTAATGACATTCTTCAATAGATCCGGTTCCAAGAATCATATATTTTATGGATGGTATATACTGATCGCTTCCTTTTTTATCCTTTTTTTCAATTCAGGTGCTCGGTTTGCCATTGGAATCATGTTCAAACCGATGATTTCAGAATTCGGGTGGAATCGAGGGACCATCTCATTCGCCTTTTTTCTCAATATGACCCTATATGCCATTTTTCTGAGTGTTGTCGGAAGATTTTATGATCGCTACGGTCCTAAATGGGTCATTATCATTTCGACTTTTCTGCTCACAATCGGGTACGTAGGCATTGCTTTCATAAATACTATCTGGCAATTCCTTTTCTTTTACGGGATTATATCCGCTATCGGCCTTGGTGGTACTTCCGTGCCCATTTTTGCAGCCCTGACGAGTAAATGGTTTGAAAAAAGTCGAGGTCTGGCTATCAGCCTTGCCCTATCCGGAGGTTGCCTGGGCCAGTTTGCCCTTGTCCCGCTTTTTAATGTATTTGTCTTAGGATATGGATGGAGGGCATCCTATATCTTGATCGCTTTGATCATTCTCATTGTTAACGTATCTCTCGCACTACTGGTGATCAAAGGAGATCCTGATGATCTCGGACTGAAGCCTTTTGGTTCAGCGATCGAAAACCAAATTGACGACCAAAAGGATCAAGCTCCTTCTGGCCTTCCTACCCGGGATTTAGGATTGAGAGAGGCCATGCATACTCGTTCCTTTTGGCTCTATCTCATTGTGATGTTCATCTGCGGTAGCGGGGATTTTATGATTACGACCCACCTTATCCCCTTTGTCACGGATCATGGCATATCAGCCATTACAGCAGCGAATATGTTGGCCTGGTTTGGATTGATGGCTATGTTCGGGATTATGATAGCAGGGCCCACCTCTGACATTATAGGGAACAAAGTTCCTATCAGCCTCACTTTTTTGATACGGGTATTACTGTTTCTGCTGATCCTTAAATATCAGGACAATGTCTCCTTTTATATCTTCTCACTCGGTTTTGGATTCACCTTTTTAATCACAGCACCTCTTACCCCCACCCTGGTTGGAAGATTATATGGCCTGTCTCATGTGGGAATTCTTTCAGGTTTTATTACGACCATTCATCACTTGGGTGGTGGTTTTTGGGCATATATTGGGGGGATGATTTTTGATAAGACGAACAGCTATGAGCTCGCCTTTGTTTTATCTGCATTAATGGCCGTAATCGCTTTTCTATCCAGTATTCTAATAAAAGAGGAAAAACATGAGGTTTTACAACAATTACAATCTTCAAAAATATGATATGCAGAAATCTCACCTTCACACACGATGCGATTGTTACCTGTCACATCTAATATTAATAGGGTCAAATTTTTGATTAACTTTTGACATTGGTTATGATATAAAACTGCCCTAACGACTGGCCCATGAGGCAAGTGTAGACTTGCCTTCTTTAAGAACCGAAAAATTGGTTGCTGGCCTCTGGCTCGTAGAGCCTACGCCTCGG
>CAYRFN010000196.1:0-7326 GCA_964423495.1 uncultured Desulfobacteraceae bacterium | reverse complement strand
TTTCTCATCGTAAAAAGAGACTGCGGCTTATAACTTAAGTAACGTTGTAGTACTATAAGTGGTATCTTTTTTCAAAGATAAATTAACGCAGGCGCCGGATAAAATCCTTAAGAGAGGCAATCCCCTCTCTTTCCATTACCCGCATTGAATGGGTACCGATGACTGCGATTTCTACCTTTCCCTTTAAAAAATCAATATCTGCTCTTTCTTTGATGCCAAAACCGACCGCGAGGGGGAGGGATGTGGCCTTGCGGCATCGGGAAAGGTAGTTGGCTACTTCTTGGGAAAAAGTTGTTTCCACACCAGTGACTCCCTTTCTAGCAACGCAGTAAATAAAACCACTACCAAAACCTGCGATGTAATTCATACGCTCAGGAGGTGTTGTAGGTGAAAATATGAGAATGGGAGCAAGGTGCGGTTTGTACATTGCCTTAAAATATTCTTGGCCTTCTTCTGGTGGGAGGTCAGCGATGATCGCGCCTTGAAGCCCAGCCTTGGCCATGGCAGCAACAAAACGATCCACGCCATATCTATAAAGGATATTATAATATGTCATCACAAGGAAAGGAATGTTGTATTTCTGGACAACCTTTTCAGCTATAGTGAGACAACCATGTACCGTTACCCCATCTTTTAAGGCCTTTTGATTTGCAGAAGCGATCACCGGTCCATCAGCAATTGGTTCGGAAAAAGGAATCTGTAATTCCATAAGATCAACACCAGCCTCAACCATCGCCTCGATGATCCTGAAGGAGGCTTCGAAAGAAGGATATCCGAGGACTATATGAGTCATAAGCAGGATATCTTTCTCATTCAGCCTTTTTTGTATATATAACTCAAGCACGGTATTCCTTTGCTTTTTCTTGGATGAATTTCTGCCATTTCGGGTCTGCGAATGCGTCTGCAATAGTGAAAATGTCCTTATCACCTCTACCTGACTGGTTGATTAAGATGACATCATCTTTGGATAGATCCGAGGCCTCTTTGAATGCCTGGGCAAAGGCATGGGCAGCCTCCAAGGCGGGCACAAGCCCCTCTTTCTCAAGCGTGAGGGATAAGGCATCCATTACCTCATAGTCTGTAATTGCCTCAAATCGTACTCTGCCCTCTTCCCGAAGCGATGCAAGGATCGGTGACACCCCCACATAATCTAATCCTGCTGCCACACTGTGAGTCTCCTTCATCTGCCCATCCGTGTCCTGAAGAAAATACGTCTTATACCCCTGAGCTACACCTAAGGTTCCGTCTTTAGATGCAAGTCGTGCCGCATGACGACCGGTCATCAACCCCTTGCCGCCTGCCTCAACGCCAACAAGTTCCACAGTCTCATCAAGAAATCCTGCGAAGATCCCCAAGGCATTGGATCCACCGCCCACGCAAGCATATACCCGGGAAGGAAGCCTTGACTCACATTCCATGATTTGCCTGTGTGCCTCCTTGCCAATAATAGACTGAAAAAAAGAGACCATCTCGGGGAAGGGATGAGGGCCGCATGCGGTCCCGAGGACATAATGGGTGTCATCCATGTTGGTTACCCAGTCGCGCAACGCCTCATTGATGGCATCTTTCAATATTCTAGTGCCTTGTCTCACAGGAATTACTTCAGCTCCTAAGTGTTCCATCCAGAAGACATTTGGGCTTTGTCGGGCGACGTCTACCTCTCCCATATATATAGTACAGCTGAATCCAAATTTGGCGGCCATGGTTGCAGTAGCGACACCGTGCTGGCCTGCACCAGTCTCCGCAATGACCCGAGATTTTCCTATTCGCTTCACCAGGAGCCCCTGACCCATAACATTATTGACCTTATGGGCCCCTGTATGATTCAGGTCTTCCCTTTTTACATAGATGCGGGGCCCACCAAAATGCCTTGTGAGGTTTTCTGCATAGGTAAGAGGAGTAGGTCGGCAGGAATAGGTGGACATGAGCTTCACATATTCTTCCCAGAAAGAAGGGTCCTCTTTTGCCTCCTTAAATGCCTTTATAAGTTCTTCAATGGTCGATACAAGGACCTCAGGGATAAATGCTCCTCCGAATTGACCATAGTAACCTCGATCAATCATATGCAGCTCCTCCCATATTCATTGCCCTCACCTTTTGCATCAGCTTTTTCATTAGAATATGACTTTTTTTACGGGGGTGTTCCTCCACCCCGCTGTTCACATCAATGGCATAGGGTCTTACGGTGTTAAGAGTCGACTCCAGATTTGACGGGGTAATTCCTCCTGCCAAGATGATGGGTACTCCCATTTCCTTACCCTTGACCGCCAACTCCAAGTCAAAAGTTTCTCCTGTGCCACCTCTCTTCTCTTCCGAATAGGTGTCAAAGAGAAAGGCCCGAACTTTTCCGTAGTATGGTTTGACCGATTCAAGGCTTGTATTGTCCTTGAGACGAAAGGCCTTGATTGTACGGGGCATAAGTTCGCTACACAGATCAGGAGGCTCATCTCCATGTAGTTGGATCAAATCAAAGCCACAAAGTTGTGTAATCTCTTTTATGGCTGATGGTTTCTCATTCACAAAAACGCCCACCGTTTGGATAAAGGGGGGAATAGAACGAATAATTTCACGCGCCCTTTCAGCGTCAATCTGTCTGGGACTGGGGGCTAAGATAAACCCAAGGGCGTCAACCCCTAAATTGATGGCCATAATGGCATCCTGGTGATTTGTTATGCCGCAGACTTTAACTCGTACTATCATCTATTCCTTGACCTTTCTATAAATTCTTTTAACAGGATTTATTTGAATTTCTGCAATCTTGTCCAGATGATGATAGGGTTACGATAACTTACCTGCAACCACCAATTCTTTCGTCTTATCCGCCATATTATTGCTTTTCATGAGTGAAGTACCTACCAGCACAGCCTGAATACCACTTCCACGAAGCAACCTAATATCGGCCCTATCCCCAATGCCGCTTTCACTGACTATCATACACTTCTCTGGGACCAGAGGAGCGAGCTCAAGGGTAGTATTTAGATTAACCTCGAATGTATCCAGATTTCGGTTGTTGATACCTATGATCTCGGCTCCACACTCAATGGCCTTCTCAAGATCATTCCTGTCATGGACTTCGGTCAAGGGGGCCAGCCCTAATTCCTGAGAGAGGAGAAGTAATTCTCGTAACTGTTGCCGTGATAAAACACGTGCGATCAAGAGGATGGCATCAGCGCCACATAAAAGCGACTCCCTCACCTGGAGCTCATCTATGATAAAATCCTTGCGCAATATGGGCAGTGAGATCTCTTTTTTCATTCGTGGTAGGTGTCCAATGTCACCACCGAAAAAATGTTTATCAGTAAGAAACGAAATAGCTGCTGCTCCTGCCTCCTCATAGATTTGAGCTATCAAAATAGGATCTGTTTTCTTACGGATAAGGCCGGCCGAAGGAGAAGCAAATTTCACCTCGGCAATCAGACTGATCCTTCCAGGGACTGAAATGGCGCCCTTTAAATCACGGAGCGAGAGCAGTTCGTCGAATTTATTAGTTGATAGGCCTCCCCTCCGGAGTCTTTGGACCTCCTTGCGTTTTTCATGTAATATTTCCGCCAATCGAGAATGCATAGGGTATTTCGCTTATAGCTCATTTTGGACAAAGGGCGTGCATTGCTGTGTGAATTCAACCAGCTTATCAAGCTTTTCTCTAGCTTTGCCGGAGTCTATGGAGTCTTTCCCTATCTCTATCCCCCCTATAAAATCGCTGCAAAGACCTGAAACGACAAAGGCAGCTGAAGCATTTAACAGTACCATATCTCTCTTTGGTCCTTTTTCACCATCCAGTATCGTATGGATAATACGCGCGTTCTCACCTGCGTTCCCACCTCTTATGGCATTAGGAGCTGCCCTCTTGAAACCATAATCTTCAGGAGTCATCTGAAATGTCCTGACTTCGCCATCCTTCAAATGTGAAACCCTTGTCGGTCCGCAGATACTTATCTCGTCAAATGTTCCTTCACCACATACGACAAACGCCTCTATGGTCCCGAGCCTTTTAAGAACAAGGGCTATCTTATCGGTCAGACCGGGTTCATAGACCCCAAGGACCTGCACGGAAGCACCTGCCGGGTTAGTCACAGGGCCAAGGAGATTAAATATGCTACGAATTCCTATTTCCCTCCTCGGTCCTGCCGCGTATTTCATTGCCCCATGAAAGAGAGGGGCATATAGAAATCCTATGCCTATCTCATTGATGCATCTTCCCACGTCTGTGCTGGAGATGTCTAACTTAACACCCAGATTTTCAAGTACATCCGCACTTCCGCAAAGACTGGAGACGGCTCTGTTGCCATGCTTCGCCACCTTCACTCCGGCCCCCGCTGCGATAAATGCTGTCGTGGTGGAAACATTAAAAGTTTGTGTACCATCTCCGCCCGTACCTACAATATCGAGGATAGTTTCATCCTCCACATTTATTTCGTCCCGGTCAATGTTAACCAGATGATTGTTCACGCATACCTTTGTTGCCTTGGCCCTCATTGTCCTGGCGGCGCCGGTGATCTCATCTACGGTCTCTCCCTTCAATCTCAGGCCAGTGATAAAAGCCCCGATCTGGGCGGGAGTGGCAACACCTGTCATGATCTCGTCCATGGCCTTTTCCATCTCTGCCTCTGTCAGATCTTCTCCACTGACAACCTTTGAAATAAATTCCTTAATCATGATATAATCCTCCACGTCTTGAAAAATTTTGTAAAAGTCTTGTCCCTTCATCAGTCAAGATGGATTCAGGGTGAAACTGAACACCTTCTACCGAATATTTACGATGTCTCAGGCCCATTATCTCGCCATCTTCCGTCCAGGCACTTACATTAAGACAATCGGGCAGTGAATCTTTCTCCACAGCCAGGGAATGATAACGCACCGCCTCAAATGGGGAGGGGATACCCTTGAAGATAAAACTGCCATCGTGAAAGATACGGGATGTCTTTCCGTGCATGATCCGGTTGGCCCTCACTATCCTGCCGCCGTAGGCCTCGGCAATGGCCTGATGACCCAGGCATACGCCAAGAATCGGAATCCCCGACCCGAAATATTTAACAGCCTTAACGGAGATCCCCGCCTGTGTAGGTCTGCCCGGTCCGGGCGAAATTATGATAACTGAAGGGTTCAACGCCTTGATGCCAGGGACGTCAATCTTATCGTTTCTAAATACCTTTACCTCCTGATCCATCTGTTCCAGCATCTGGGCCAGGTTGTATGTAAAGGAGTCATAGTTGTCTATAAGCAAAATCATTCTCTTTCACCTGTTCAATGGCCTTGAACATGGCGCCGGCCTTTCTCAGGGTCTCCTCGTATTCCCTTTCAGGAGAGGAGTCGTAAACGATGCCGGCTCCCACCTGAACGGAGAGCTTGTCTTTTATAATCGCAATAGTGCGAATAGTGATGCAGAAGTCCATGTTCCCGTTAAAACCGAAATACCCTACTGCCCCGGCATACGGCCCCCTTGAGGAGGGTTCCAGTTCGCTGATGATCTCCATGGCACGGATCTTGGGCGCTCCGGTGACCGTCCCGGCCGGAAATGCGGACATAAACAGATCAAAACAGTCCATATCACGTTTCAAGACACCTTCTACCCTGGAAACGATATGCATCACGTGTGAGTAACGCTCAACCTCCATGAGTCTCGGTACGGTGACGGAGCCTGACTGTGCCACTTTGCCGACATCATTCCTGCCCAAATCAACCAGCATGATATGTTCCGCGCGTTCCTTGGGATCGGCCATCAGGTCCTTTTCAAGTGCCTGATCCTCCTCAGGTGTTACTCCCCTGGGCCTGGTGCCCGCGATAGGGCGAAGTTCGATATTCCTGTCCGTCAGGCGGACCAGTATTTCCGGGGACGCACCGATAAGTTTTATCTCTCCGAAATTGAGATAAAACATATAAGGCGATGGGTTAACGCTCCTTAGATTCCGGTAAAGGGCAAAATCATCACCCGCCACATCCCCTGAAAACTTTTGGGAGAGGACAACCTGAATCACATCACCCGCGACAATATAATTTTTGGCCTTGCCTACAGCCGCCTCAAAGTCCCTTCGATTGAAATTGGGCTCAAGATCAGACAAGGAAAGTCTATCTCCCTCTGAAATAAGTGAGAGGGGTCGTTGTAGTTCAGCAATGGTCTCATGTATCTCCTGAGAGGCCAGGTCATAGGCCTCCTTCAAATCCTCGTCTTCCCGCAAATAGGCAAAAGCAACCACCTTGATCTGGTGGGTCAAATGGTCGAAAATGATTAGACGCCTGGAAGATATAAAAAGAGACTCGGGCATCTTCGTGTCTTCAGGAGAAATCCCCGGAAGATATTCCCACTTCCTGATGAGATCATAATTAAAATAGCCCACAAGTCCTCCCTGAAACGGCGATAGGTCTTGGATTGTCACTGGTTTGATCTTATCAATCAAATTCCTCAGAACATGTAATGGATTTCCTACATCTCTTAATATCTTTTTTTCTTTTCCTTCTAATATTTCCATATCTTGGTCGCATGATACCGCTGTAAGAAAAGGCTTGTATCCAATAAAACTATAGCGTCCCCAGCTCTGTGCCCCATCAGCACTTTCAAGGAGATAAGAGAAAGATTTATCCTTGATTTTTGAATATGCCGAAACAGGGGTCTCCATATCACCCAAGAATTCTTGATACACAGGTATGAGATTCCCCTGATCTGCCATCAATTTGAATTCGGAAAAAGACGGTTTTGTTTTCACATTCATTGTCCCAAACAAATAAGGCCGTGAGCTTCATAGCCCCACGGCCTCTCATATGCTGTATCAATAAAGAAACCGCGGGACCCTAAGGAAATGACCCACGGTTTTTTAGCTAATCTAATTTATTGCAGCGGGCTCACCTCCTTATCAGAGCTGATCCACCACCAATTTTGTTGTAAAGTGGTAAGCATACTTTTTCCTTTACTAATCATGTTACCCCTTTTAAAGGGAGCAAGAAAAAATGTCAAGAAAAAATTTCGGCATGCATTTTTTTGTTGACAAGAGTAAAAGCTTTATTTAAGGCTGTAACTCTATCTGAAGGAAAATCTATGGCAAGAATCACATACAATCAAGCCAGTCAGTATTTTTATTTTTGGGGGAGTGGTCCGCCCATGGATTGATGTATGTTGGTGACATCTTATCAGGCCGTGGGCATATCAAGCTCACGGCTTTTTTATTGGTGCACCTTTTTAATTACTTGGTAACGTTCAAAAGGCTTCGCATTTAGAAGGACATGGAACTCTCTTTTTAGAAATCCGTCCCGCCTATAGCGTATAGCGGGATCGAACACCCCCTATGCCTTAACCATAGATCAGGAACAGAAAGGCAGGACATGGGGCTCTCT
>CAYRFN010000195.1:0-7466 GCA_964423495.1 uncultured Desulfobacteraceae bacterium | reverse complement strand
CGATGGGTGACTGGTGCGGATCAGCATAAGCTGACCCAGAACCAATGATAAAGAAATAACGGATGCGAAAAGGGGTAAAAACGGGCCGTGCTGATGCGGAGGCTGGAGCCAAGCAAAAAAGAGATTTTTTTGCAGGGAGAGGTGTCTTTTCACTTGACTCGCCCTTTAATGGGTGACCCCTATCTTTTCACTGATGGGGAACAGGCTGAAACGCAGCATTGGTTTGATACAGCTTTGGCGTGCAAATACATCGCTGAAGATGTTCACAAAAATCTAATGAATCAATGCGTGGAAATAGGCCAAATATTGGGGAAAATGATGGCGAATCCTGAACAGTTCTGCAACCGCTATGCCTATGGTGAAGATGTGAAGCGGTAAAAAACGGTGAAACGGGAATATGAAATGTGAATTGATTTTTGTTGATGAATGGTATATACTGGTATTTATATCCATATATAGGACAAAGGAGATAGGCCATGGAATCAATTGCAAAAATATTTAAAAACGGACGATCACAAGCGGTTCGTTTGCCAAAGGAATTTCGTTTTAAAGGAAACCAGGTGAAAATTATGAAAAAAGGCCACAAGGTAATCCTTGAACCGATCAAAAGAACCAAGTGGCCAGATGGTTTCTGGGAAAATTTTCCTGTGGATAAGGATTTTGAAATCCCTGAAGCCCTGCCGTCACAAAATTTTAGTTTGGATTAACAGGGGAAGATATGTACCTGCTTGATACGAATATTGTAAGTTATTGGATGCGTGGTGATAAAAACATAATCGGCAGGATTAAAAAACAAGCGCCAGCGGAATTATCACTTTCAACCATTACCCTGGCCGAAATATTGTACGGAATCGAAAAATCCCCAATTAAAAAGAAAGCAAGACGCTATAAGATTGAGCAAATATTGTCTTTGCTGGACTTATATGCGTTTGATGAACCGGCAGCAGGGCAATACGCCGTTATACGGGCACAACTTGAAAGAGATGGCGCAGTGATCAGTGAAAGAGATATTCAGATCGCATCTATTGCCTCGGCAAACAAGCTGACCGTTGTCACTCATAATGTAAAAGAATTTGGTCGGATTGATAGATTGGAAGTCGAGGACTGGGCTACTCAGAAAAAATCAGAGTCAGGTTTACGCTCCTGACAAATTATCTCCTCTTCACCATTTCATATAAGCTTTAACTTTTTAAATAGGAAAGAGAAGAAAGAAGAGTGGAAATAGGATAGAGAATAGAGAAAATAGGAAATATAAGAGAGAAAAGAGAAGAGAGATAATATAGTTGAATAATTTAGGAATTGAGGAATTGTGAATTATAAAAGAAATGTCGCATTAGGAAAAAGGAGGCAATATCATGACTATAGCGAGTCAATATGCAATTTTGTCTAAGGATAGAAAAACGCTCGTGTTGCCCGATGATGTTCAAAGCTGGTTAAGAGGTGTCAATCGGTTTATGGTTGTTATAGAGAATGATGGGCTCATCTTAAAAAAAGCACATTCTCGACGAACTTTAGATGAAATGGTTACAAAAGAAAAAGCACCTTTGCCAGAGGACAAATTGGACGAACTTATTCATGAGGGTCGGAAATGAAGCTCCGAGCTGTGATGGATACAAATGTTCTGGTCTCTGGAGTACTGTGGAGAGGTGTGCCATTTCAGCTGCTGAAATGGGCTGAGAAAAACCACTTAGTAATCTACACAAACCTTGATATTATGGCAGAAGTTTACCGTGTTGTACATTATCCCAAATTTCAGCAGTACATTGACAACCAGCAGGCTTCGCCGGGGGAACTTTTTGCAAAGATTACATCGTTGTGCACTATCATTCAGGCAGATCAAGTCGTAAAGGGCGTATGCTTTGATGCAGATGACGACAAATTCCTCTCTTGTGCCTTGGCTGCAAATGTCGAGGTACTGGTGTCTGGTGATAAACATCTCCTGGATTTACAGAAATATCAATCTGTTCGTATTTTGACAGCACAGGAATTTTACGAAAAAAATATTCATAATATTAAATGAGTGATTCAAAATTGAAGCTTTTTGAAGAACTGATTACTGAAGATGAGGGAATCCAAAGACAGAGCATGAACAGATTATGGTGCTTCGAAGTGATAACAATATGCCCATGAAAGAAATGAATGAACACATAAAGAGGTTGGTGAAGTTGGCAGAGGCCTATGATGAAAAGAGGATAAAGGCCCCAGTTAAATACGCTTCGCTGTCCTTCGACCCAGTGGAATGGTTGACAAATTCCACGGGTTAAAGAATTTAACGGGGTATTGGGGAATTGAAGAGGATTGTGCCGGAGTATACTCCGTATCGCATAGCGCAGAGAACATGGCATTGAGATTGCCACGGAGCTAAAGCTCCTCGCAATGACCAAGAACTTTTCGTTACTATTCCTTATCATTTTCTTGACAAGTTGTTAAAAAACTCCACAATTATAATATCATCTTATTTAAGGAGGCACATATGCAGACACTCACCATTGGAGAACTAAAGGCACGGTTTTCCGAAGTGCTGGGACAATTAAGACAGGGTCAGGAAATTGTCATCAGCTATGGGAAGAAACGGGAAAAAGTTGCCGTGCTGCTACCTTATTCGCATTACAGCGCCAAACCTAAAAGAAAGCTGGGGTTGCTCAGGGATCGGGGAGACTACGTGATCCATAAGGACTTCAAACTGAGCGATGAAGAAATGCTGACATCATGAATTTTCTGTTAGATACTCATTGCTTTTTATGGACGCTTTTCGCCCCAGAAAAATTGAGTCGGTCTGCGACACAGCAGATCATATCTTCGGGCAATGACGTGGCTGTCAGTGTGGTAACCTTTTGGGAGATTTCACTTAAGTATGCGCTTGGCAAGCTTGAATTGTCTGGTGTCGAGCCCGATGAACTGCCCAGCTTCGCTGAACAGATGGGCCTTAGTATCCTGCCGATAAGCCCATCCGAGGCAGCGAGTTTTCATAAGCTACCGAGGCTTTTGCACAAAGACCCGTTCGATCGTTTTATAATCTGGCAGGCTATCCAACGGAAGATGACTCTGATATCGAAAGATCGTGAATTTAAGGAATATCAGAAGTTCGGTCTTAAAACTCATTGGTGATGTCGAGAAAAAAGTGCTTAAAATAAAAGGGAAGTGTTCTATTTTTCGTTATCATCCAGCGCGGCAAATTGCACTATGCTCTTTTCTATATCGGTAAGCAGCCCTTTTGGATGGACATGCGCCTTATTGCCCTTTCCTTCTGGATCTGCTTTCAGGGTAAGTGGGAGTTCCGGGGCAAAAAGACATGAATTTATCCATTCACTTTTACCGATTTCCGCTCAAAGCCCAGTTAAATAAAAAAATAGAATCATTTCACCCTGGTTAAATACGATACTTCATTTAACAGGGCAAGCGGGGTGAACATGTTTGGATAATTGCTCGCCATAGTTGAAGAAATTTCCGGATGAACTACAGATATTTGGCCTTGCTGGTTCTGTGGATGGTTCTTATTTTCTATCCAGCATTCCTCATCTCTCTTTCGGGCTTGAAGAGAATCAAGAACAATTTTTCAGAAAATCCATACACATCCTCTTGTATGCTGTCCTTACCTTTCTGATGTGGTATAGCTTTTCCAGACTTGATGAAAGCATAACCAAGAAGGTTGTTCTGTGCAGGATTTTAGCAACGCTTTACGCCATTAGTGACGAGATACACCATGCGTCTGTTCCGGGGCGTTGTGGTAATGTAAAGGGGGTTTTGTTTAATCTGATAGGGATCGGGGCAGTTTTGATATGGTTGGGAATGAGGGTAAAGAGAAGCGAGGAAAGAGGAAATATAATTGAATAATTGGGGGATTCAGGGATTGGGGGGAGTTCAACCAATTTTGCTATGAGCTGAAATGATTCAGGAGTCGCTTGAATCGTTTGTAAATATCCCTTCTGTGCCCAATATAATAGATCTCAATGCGTTGTTTCTCTTCAGCTAATTTGTAAATGATTCTGTATCTTTTGGGCTTAAACGACCTGAACCCGGATAATTCCCCTTGCAGGTCAGTACCGGAATATGGGGAGTTATAGATCTGTTTAATAGCGTCCTTGATGAGCCTTTTGCTATTAGGATGAAGTTTAGTCAAGACCTTGCCAGCTTCAGGGGTCAATTTGATTTTCCACTGGATCATTCCGTAAAAACCTCATCATAATCAAGCCACATTCCCTTGTCCGCTTCTTGAATCGATTTTCGTATAGACTTCATCGCCCTTTCATCGGAAAGGATTTCTAATGTTTCCAATAGCCCGTCAAATTTATCCATACTAATAAGTACCACTTCGGGTATTCCATTCTTTGTTATAGCTATAGCATCGTCAGAATCTTTAATTTTTCTGACCATATCCAAAAAGATGGCTTTTGCCTTTGTAACGGGAACATATTCTTGAATTGATTGCATAGTACACCTCCTTTTTTACATACATATAGTCATTATAGCGACCGCAATTATGTATGTCAATAGAGAAATAGAGAAACAGATGGGAATTGGGGATTTAGGAATTCAAGGGAGAAAACGTATTGAGGCTAACCAAGACATCTTCGGCACGAATATTTCCTTTTACTCCCATATCCGCCAAAAGATCTATAGTCTCAGAAAGTGTCAACTTTAACAAATCGGAAGCTTCTCGAAGTGTGATCTTGCCATCACGATAGGCCTTGACAATATAATATTCAAACCCTATCCTTGCCAATTTTCTTAATGAGTGGACCTTTTCTATCTTTTCAGCTTTTGAGATATATTCAATAGCTTGATCGATATCTTCAGGAATTCTCATCGACTTTACTTTCATTTTTTTCTCTCCATTAGCAACCTTACAACGCTGAATTCATCTTCGCTGATAAATTTAGATAATTTATTCAACGCTTCAATAGCTGTTTTTTTGTCTATAATGTTGTTCTCTAAGAGTTGATAGATTATAAGCCCGGGCAAAATAAGAGGAAAGAGAAGATGGATCACAGAGTGCGGAGGGAGTAAGGGTAAACTATCAGGCTATTCGTTGGTCGTTTACTGAAGTATTTTAAAAAAATTGGATAGCTTTATGATTTCAAAATTCTCATAATTCCTCAATTTGAGCAAATGCTTGTCACCAGTGACCAGAAAATCCGCTCCAGCCTTTAATGCGCACTCTAAGATACGATTATCCGGGTCATCTGATAACACCTTTAGCCAAGGAGTGGTTTTCAAGACTGTCGCCAAATCGCTGATGGAGGTAATCAACTGAACAATTTTTTGCTTTTCCCAACCGAATTTCTCATCCAATTTCTGGGCCAATTCCGTCAGGATTGCAACAGATGTGCAAAGCTTGAAATCGCCATCAATAGCGTGAAGGTAGGCTTTTTCGGCATTGCCGCCGGGTATGACGAATGCTGAGATGTAGATGTTGGTATCAAAAACGATCTTCAAAATCAGCGCCCTTCGAAAACCAGTTTTTCAACATCAGACTCTGTGAGGACCCTTCTTTTTTGGGCCAAAGCTGCACCGTATGTTTGAAGCTCTCGAAATTCATTTTTAAGATTCTGTCGCTTGTAAGCCATAAACATCTCTCTGAAAAGCATGCTCCTGTTTTTGGCAAGCCTCTTAGCCAGCTTATCATATTCTTCAGCCATATCCTGTGGCATGGAGATTGTCACGGCTGCGCGTGTTTTCTTCATTTTCATGGAAATACCTCCAGAATAGTATGACAAAATCATACAGGTATTAAGGGGATTAGTCAAGCGAATTGTTAAAAAAATATTCTCTCACCTCAGCAATATTTTTGGGAAAGAGAAAATAGAAAAGAGGAAAGAGGAAAGAACATCGGTTTTATAATTTTATTATCGGTGGTGCTGATTAATGCACAAAAAAATGTGCATTACTCTTCGGCGTCTTATGAGATTAGTTGCATAATGATGTATTATTTTGGGGATTTACTGCCCATTTAATTTTATAACCAATTAAAAATATAATTAAAACAATCGGTTATTATATTGTCTTTCAGTTTTATCCTCCTTTCTGTATTTTTGGCACCTAATTTGCCTATTAAAAAGGCCATGTCTCTTAGGTTTTTTATAAGCTTAAGGAAAAAGGGGGCAAATTAAAGGAGGGAAGATGAAAAATTACAAGAAGTTAATAGGATTATGCTTGGCTTTGGTATTGTTTATTGCATTTATTCCAATGGTGAGTGCTGAACAAGAAGAGAAGATCAACATAAATAAAGCAAGTCTTGAAGAACTCTGCAAACTTGACCGTATTGGAAAAGTTTATGCAGAGCGAATCATTGAATACCGTGAGAAGAACGGTCCTTTTCAAAAACCTGAAGACATTATGAAAGTGAGAGGTATTGGTCAAAAGACCTGGGAAGCGAATAAAGACCGGATTTGTGTGGAATAATCTTACAATTGCCCCCTTTTTTCACTCTAATATAAACATTTAAAAATAAAGAAGAGGCTCATACACAACATGGCGCCGGCAGCAGCGAGCATTCCCCCTCTTGATGCAGAGAATATAAGCCCGATACCCATCATTGCACCTGAAAAGAGAATTATAGTCCTTTTATTAAAACGTTGCTCCCTGGATAGGAACCGTGAAAGCCTAACCCTTAAATTAATATTGTGGCTGGTTGCTGTTTTTCTTTTTTTCTTTCTCTCTGAAAGCCCGGCCGAATAAGATATGGCCAAAAGTAAGCCCATCTCTAATAATCCTGCGAGATGATTCCGGTTTATATATGTCCCGCAAATATCCTGACGATAAGCACCTTTCTTATACCACAGGATATGTCCAGATCCTGAATATGTCTGTATCAGGCCGTAAATTGCCTCAAAAGAACACAGTATTAATATGAAAAAGATCGCCGTTTCGATCCTCTTCTGGGAATCCAGAACCTGACTAAAACCCAAGAAAAACAGGCCATATACGGCAAACCTGATGATGGACATACGAACAGGATAGTAATATGGTGAGAGGGCAAACCAGGTTTTGGAGGCACTTGAGGCACTTAATGACTTCTCTCCAACCACACGTGCTTCAGGAGATAAGAGACCCAAAATAAACCCTGGTAAGGGAATGACCTGTATAATTAGAAAGACAAGAAACATAATAATAGCAATATTTAGGCTGGTGTTGGGGAAACGAAATTGATATGAATTGCTTTTAGGGTCTTTTTTGATATTCCTTATCACGAGCAAAAGGCTTCCGAATAATACGCCCAGGGTCATTAATGTATATGCATAGGTATGGACTGCGCCAAAGAGTATTGGACTTAGAACTAATACTATAAGATATATTCTGAAGGATGCTTTATCCATAATTTGGTCAAATGGTTGATTAGTTGATTCGTTAATTTGTTTGAATTTTTTTCTATCAGGAAAAAGTTGCTCAATCAAGAGATTGCTTTGGCTAAATGGATCAGGTACAGAAAGGCAGGACATGGGGCTCTCTTTTCAGAAAACGAAAAA
>CAYRFN010000194.1:0-7488 GCA_964423495.1 uncultured Desulfobacteraceae bacterium | reverse complement strand
GCTCTACGAGCCAGAGGCCAGCAACCAATTTTTCGTTTTCTGAAAAGAGAGCCCCTTGTCCTGCCTTTCTATTCCTGATCTATGGTTAGGGCTTAAGGGGCGTTCGATAAGCATGGAGGAATTTTTGTAGTGACTTTTTTAAAAGAGACCCCCATCCCCTTTCCTAAATTATTTTCAAAGAGCTAATCAGTTATGAAATTTTTTTGTTTATAATTTTAAATGATAAATGTAAACTCTAAATTAAGCACGAAGAGACAAAAGTAAAGGATATTTGTGAGTTTTTTTCCATAAATTAGCCAAAGAGTTTGCTATCTATGTTGGCCAAGATACTCAGCAGTGCTGTAATCGGAATTGATGCATATATAGTTGAGGTTGAAGTCGATATCTCTCAGGGCTTGCCCTCCTTTTCCACGGTGGGTTTACCTGAGGGTGCCGTTCGGGAAAGTAAGGAAAGGGTCAAAGCAGCTATAAAAAATTCCGGGTATCAGTTCCCATCCGACCGGATTACAGTGAATTTAGCGCCTGCAGATATTAAGAAGGAAGGCTCTGCATTTGATCTGCCGATGGCTCTTGGCATTTTAGTAGCAACAGGATTGGCTGACAGATCCCTTTTCTCTGAATATCTATTTTTAGGTGAATTAGCTCTCGACGGTCTTGTAAGGCCGGTTAAAGGAGTTCTTCCTATAGCCATTTGTGCAAAACAATTAGGTTTAAAAGGTATTTTTCTGCCTTTGGAAAATGCTCCCGAAGCTGGGGTTGTAAAAGGAATAGACATATATCCTATTACTGTATTGTCCCAGGTTATTGAGGCGCTATTAGGGATCTACAAAATAGATCCTTTCAAAGTTGAAATCAATGAGCTCTTTCAGGCACCAGATTATAAGGTGGATTTCAATGATGTCCGCGGTCAGGAAAACGCAAAAAGGGCCATGGAAATCTCAGCAGCAGGTGGGCATAATCTTATTATGATTGGCCCCCCTGGTTCGGGTAAAACTATGTTAGCAAAACGCCTACCGACTATTCTACCAAATTTGAGTTTTGAAGAGTCACTTGATACATCCAAAATCTATAGTGTCTTAGGACTAATGCCCAAAGGATACGGTCTAATCACCACACGTCCCTTTCGGTCACCACACCACACCATATCAGATGCAGGCCTAATTGGGGGCGGCCAGAATCCCAAGCCAGGTGAAGTGAGTGTTGCCCACAATGGGGTCCTTTTCTTGGATGAATTGCCAGAATTTAGAAGAAATGTTTTAGAAGTATTAAGACAGCCCATGGAGGATGGATATGTGACTATATCGCGGGCGAGTTCAACTGTCACATATCCAGCTGATTTTATGTTAGTAGCGGCGATGAACCCTTGTCCATGTGGTTTCTTAGGTGACCGAAAGCGGGAGTGTAAATGTTCCTTTATACAGATTCAACGCTACCGGTCAAAGATATCTGGGCCTTTAATGGACCGTATAGACATCCATTTGGAGGTTCCTTCTGTACCTTATGAACATCTATCCTCTGACACCAATGGCGCTTCGTCATCAGAGATTTTAAAAAGAGTGATAAGGGCAAGGGAGATTCAGAGCAGGAGATTCTATAAGACACATATTCATACAAATGCTGGCATGAGCAGTCGTCAGATCAAACAGCTTTGCAAGATTGATTCAGAATCGAGTGCATTGCTGGGAAAGGCAATGGACAAGTTTGGTCTCAGTGCCCGTGCGCATGCCCGTATATTGAAGATTGCTCGAACTATTGCCGATCTGGAAGACAGCGACAACTTAAAGGCACCCCATGTGGCGGAAGCTATCCAGTACAGAACGCTTGATCGGAGAATTTTGAGGTGAAACGATTCTTTATTTTTTTTATCTGGTTTGTTTTGGTGGTGACCTTTCTTGGTATATCTACAAGCGCATACCTCTGGTATGTTTGGTCAAGTAACCTCCCTGTCATAGATTCAGTGAAAGAATATCAACCACCTGTTATCACAGAGATATATAGCGAGGATGGTGAAGTGATTGGCAGGTTTTGGGATGAAAAAAGAGCAGTCGTTCCTTTAGAACAGGTCCCTGAGCATCTGATCAAGGCCTTTGTAGCCGCTGAAGACGCCAGGTTTTTTGCGCATGAAGGTGTGGATATCAAGAGCATTATAAGGGCCTTTTTTAAGAACCTTGCAGCAGGAAGAATAGAGCAGGGCGGGAGTACTATTACTCAGCAGGTAACACGTTCTTTACTGTTGAGGGATTCGAAAAAAACCTATCGAAGAAAGGTTAGAGAGGCTATTTTATCCATGCAACTTGAAAGAAGCTTTTCCAAGGACCAGATTCTCTTCCTATACCTCAACCAGATCTACTTGGGACACGGGGCATATGGTGTAGAGGCAGCAGCAGATACCTATTTCAACAAAAGCGTTAAAGATTTGGTTCTTGCCGAATCAGCCCTTCTTGCTGGTCTTCCGCAGGCCCCTGCGAGATACTCGCCGGTTTTACACTTTGAACGGGCCAAGACCAGACAAAAGTATGTCCTCATAAGGATGTATGAGGAAAGGTTTATTACTCACCAGCAGCTTATTGAAGCATTTGAGACCAATCTTAATATCCAGATGAAAACTGAAAACACTTTTGAAAAGGCGTCCTATTTTACCGAACATGTTCGTCGATATCTTTTAAATAAATATGGTAAGGATCTCCTGTATCGTGGGGGACTTAAAGTTTATACGACCCTAAACCTAAAGATGCAGGCCACAGCCAGAGAAGCCCTGAGGAGAGGTCTAAATGAGTTAGATAAAAGGGAAGGGTATCGGGGTCCTGTCACACATTTGACCCCGGAAGAGGTTCATGACTTTAGATTAATGGCTTTTGATAAATTTGCTTCAGCGCCTCCAGTTATCGGTTCAGTTGTGGAGGGACTTGTGGAAGAAGTGGATGACGAAAAAGGGGTGGTCATAGTCTGGATTGGTGAGGATATGGCTCGGCTCCCCCTTTCCAAGATGAAATGGGCCAGGAAGCCAGATCCTGAGATTCCTTACTACTCTGCGGGTGTGAAGAAACCGTCCGAAGTGTTAATAAAAGGTGATATTGTCTTAGTTCGTATTATAGAAAAAGGTTCGAAGCCTTTTGGCTGGGAGGTTTCATTGGAGCAAACCCCAGAGGCGCAAGGGGCCATTTTTTGCATGGTTCCAGAAACCGGTGAGGTGAAGGCGATGGTCGGTGGTATGGATTTTAGTGAAAGTCAATATAACAGGGCAATTCAATCCAGGCGTCAACCTGGTTCAGCATTTAAACCCATAATTTATGCCGCTGCACTGGATTGGGGCATGAGCCCAGCAGAAATCCTTATGGATGCCCCATATATATCTGACCAAAACCCTGAAGAAGAGGTTTGGAAGCCAAGGAACTACAAGGAAAGGTTCTTCGGTCCAACGCTTTTAAGGACGGCCCTTGCAAAGTCCAGAAATGTCATCACGGTCAAGATATTGAATAAGATCGGAGTGAACTACGCGATTCAATATGCAAGGAAAATGGGGATTGAATCTGATTTGAGCTACGATCTCTCCTTGGCCCTTGGCTCATCAGGGCTTTCTTTGATAGAGATCACGAGGGCCTATTCGATTTTTGCCAATGGAGGCATGTTGGTGAAGCCAATCTTCATAAAACGGATTGTAGACCGGGGTGGTAATATTATTGAGGAGAATCAGCCAGAAATAATTGAAGCTATCTCAAACGAGACTGCATATGTAATGACTGACCTGTTAAAGGCAGTTATTCAGGAGGGAACAGGCTGGCGAATCAAGGCGTTAAAAAGGCCTGTCGCAGGTAAGACTGGAACCACCAATAACTTGTGGGATGCATGGTTTATTGGATATACGCCTGGTCTTGCGACGGGGGTATGGGTGGGTTATGATGATCGAAAGGTAATGGGAAAGGGTGAAACAGGTTCAAGGGCGGCTAGTCCTATATGGCTTTATTTTATGTCCGATGTCTTGAATGGAAGGCCGGTAGTTGATTTTGATGTTCCTGAAGGCATTGTCTTTGCCAAGATTGATGCGAAGACAGGTTTTTTAGCAGGTCCACATTCTGAAAATACGGTATTCCAGGCATTCAAAGAAGGGTCTGAGCCAAAAGAATATTCTCCGAGACCCACGTCTCCAAAGTCCGGACAATTTCTCCAGTTTGATATGAACTCAGAGCGTTCGGACAGATCAGATTTACTGTAATGTTCTATGAAAATCCTATTAGCTTTTTTGAAGGTCTTTTATACCCTCAAAAAGAGTGTCAAAAAGCTCCTTGATATCCTCTTTTTCTATGCATGAAAATGCCACCCTGATATCAGCCTTACCAAGGGAGATGAGGCCTATACCGTATTTTTTCAAGAGGTGAACTCTGAGTGGCTCGGCTTCAACTGTCTTCAACCTCAAGCACATGAAATACCCGGAGTTAAAAGGATATACATCCCAGGCCTGTTGATATTTCGGGTCTGTAAGAACTTTGCTGACCTCCTGGGCACGCTCCTTCAAGATAATAAATTTCTCTTGTTTCTCTGCAAGGTAAGATTCCGACTGCAGAGACTTAAGCACAATTTGCTGGCTTAAATGGGAGGCATTTGAAATTGAGCCCCTAACACCACCGGCTGTTTTTTTCTCCAGAGCCTCATAGGGTTGCCTTGGATTATTTTTAAAGCATGAACCATATGTGATAAAACCAACCCTTAATCCCCAGACAAAGTTCTCCTTGGTTGCCCCATCTAATTTAATAACTAATAATCGGGGGTTGTTCCCGATTAACATGGCAAAAATGGATTCCTTTATAGGATAATCGTCATAAAAAAGACCAAAATAGGAATCATCTGTGACAGCAATGACATCAGTGCCCTTTTGGGCCAGATTGGTCAATATATCAACGATACTGTCCGCCTCTTTTGAACTTATTGTATAACCAGTAGGATTGTTGGGAAAATTGAGGATGACCATGATTTTCTTCCGATCTTTAGCCTCTGACTTGGCACAGGCCTCGAATGCCTTTAAATTGAATCTTTCCTGGTCAAACAGGGGGTAGTTAATGATTTGTGCCCCTCTTCTGACGGCAAATATTAGGTTGTAGTTTCCCCACATCTTGTCAGGAAGAATAATTGCATCGCCTGGATCCACCCACATGTCAGAGACCACACTCAGCCCATGAGTTATTGCATTGGTCACTATAGGGAGACTGATCTCTTTACCTTTTAGGGATGGGTTCTTTTCAAAAAGACCATCCCGCCAGATTTCACGAAGAGGAATAATTCCATAAGAAGGCGCATATGTAAGGGCCTCCTCAGGTTCAAGCCCATTCACCATTTCCATGATAGAAGGAAGATACATGGTTCTTCCTTTTTCAGTGGCCATGCCGATTGTGGCATTGAATTTGTACGCCTTTTCTTTGGCTTCAGCACTCTGGGAAAGAATTCCTTTTGGGAAAAACAGGTTTTTTCCTACATTTGATAGCATATCATAGACATGCACATTGGCTTCTTTAATAATTTCATTTAGTTCTTCTGCAATTGGATTCATGTGTGCCTTCCTCCTGGCCATTTGACAATAATTTTAACCATTTTATAACATTCAAAAATTTTGGCATTAAAAAAGTGTCCTATATCATTTTAGAATTCATGGGCATGGGACTCTCTTTTAAGAACTGAAAAATTGGTTTCTAAAAAGAGAGTCGCCTGACCTTATTAAATGCCAAAACTTCTGAGCGTTACTAACTGCTTAGGTCTTTTGAAATAAGGCATAAGGAAACACGACTGCCCTGTAATTTGCTAATAATTTTTTTCAATGAGCTTTATTATTGCCTGTAAATATCTTTTTTGCATAGCTGTTGTGTCGCAAATTTGTCAAGCAAATTTACGGAATTAACAGTTATAAAAGGCCAAACATTCGGACTAATTTGACTTGACTTAAGAAGTTAGCTTTATATATAGAAATAAATGAATCTTGATTCATTATTAAACGTTTTTTCTGTTAAATACCCGAACCCACCTGAGGAGGACGGAAGCTTGGGTATTCATTAGGGTATTCTTATAGTAGAAAGGGGAATAATTATGAGAGATGTTGTAATAGTAAGCGCATGTAGGACTGCAATTGGTGATTTTATGGGTTCTCTTAGTTCCATTTCCGCTACGGACCTTGGTTCTATTGTGATTAAAGAGGCTATAAGAAGGGCGGGAATAAAAAATGAAGACATTGATGATGTGATCATGGGAAGCGTCCTGCCCCATGGGCTGGGGCAGAATCCAGCAAGGCAAAGTATGATCCGGGCCGGTCTTCCTTGGGAGGTAGGTGCAATCACGGTGAATAAGGTCTGTGGGTCCGGTCTGAAGTCCGTGATGCTTGCTGCCCAGGCCATACAATGTAATGATGCAGAGGTGATTGTAGCTGGTGGTCAGGAGAATATGAACCTTTGTCCTTACATGCTACCAAAGGCGAGGACCGGTTACCGTATGAATAATGACTTACTGATTGACGGTATGGTTACCGATGGCTTATGGGATCATGTGAATGATTTTCATATGGGGATAAGTGCTGAACTGGTAGCCGAGAAATATGGTGTGACACGGGAGGATTCAGATGCATTAGCCTTAAGTTCCTATCAAAAGTCATGGAAGGCAATTGAAGAGGGTAAGTTCAAAAATGAGATTGTCTCTGTAGAGGTCCCTGCCAGAAAGGGAGATCCAATAATATTTGATACTGACGAAATCCCATTGCGAGAACCTAAAGCCACTCCGGAGGGTTTGGCAAGACTGCGTCCAGCATTTAAGAAGGATGGTTTGGTGACAGCAGGAAATGCTTCCAAGATCAGTGATGGGGCATCCGCCCTGGTTGTAATGTCAAGGGAAAAGGCAGAGGAGTTGGGATGCAAACCTATGGTCCGCGTTGGTGCCCAGGGCGCAGCTGGTATTGACATGAAATATGTACTTGTGGCGCCGATATTATCTATACCCAAAGTCCTGGAAAAGGATGGACTTAAGATAGAGGACGTGGATATCCATGAAATAAATGAGGCCTTTAGCACTTCCTCTTTTGCAGTAAATAGGGGACTCGGAATAGATCCTGACAAAGTGAATATACACGGAGGATCAGTGGCGCTCGGCCATCCTATCGGTGCGAGCGGTGCCCGTGTGCTGACCACCTTAATATATGCTATGAAAGACAGTGGTGCCAAGGTAGGGCAAGCCTCCCTTTGTTTAGGTGGCGGGGAGGCAGTGACCCTTGTTGTCTATAATGAGGAATGAAAAACCTTTAAATATTATTTTTAGATCATTAATTTTTGGTTAACTATTTAGGATCATCTCCAAAAGAGTTGGTGATTTCCAAAGGATTCAGGGGATCGAGGGGTCAAGGATTCCAGTGAGAAGATTCCCAAAAGAAGAAAGGTATGGTCTGATTAACCCTTGATCCCTTGAATCCTCGAACCCCTGCCTGCGGCAGGCAGGCTTTTGTTCAACTAAATTGGAGAA
>CAYRFN010000193.1:0-7633 GCA_964423495.1 uncultured Desulfobacteraceae bacterium | reverse complement strand
TAAGTCCGCCTGTAAAGCTCACTTTACCCTCTAATTACGCTTATTTTGGGTCTAGCAACAAGTTTAGCTGCATCTGTCAATGTTATTGATTGCGGATTTAAATTGAGGCGATCGCATGCCTGAACGAATCCATTCATTTTCCAACCATAATAGGCTACCGATAAATATAGGGCAGGTAACTCTTCTTTCGGAACTATTCGGGATAAACGGAGAGCTAAGCCAATTTCACGGAATTTTCGGGAAAGTCTTTTCGTATATCGGCCTGTTAAAACTCGAACTAACTGCATCGCAATTGTTGAACCGCCTTCACGTCGTCCACACAGACAAGTTCGCCAAAGGGCACGGAGTAGCGCAATTGGATCTACACCGGGATGATAATAAAAACGGTGATCTTCACCCACAATTATACTCAGCGTCATAAATAATTGCGCATCAATGTTTTAAAAAGCCTTATAATCAAGGCATTCAAGGTTTAGTATTAGAAAATTCAATGTTCGCTGAGTATAATAGTGCTTGCATGTGGGTTGAAGGTCGCTCGGCAGCACTGTTGCTACAAACAATTGTAGCGCGTTCCAAACGTAACTTTAGCTTCCGCCATTCAGCCTCATAAATGAAAATCACGATAGGGTTCCTATATTGATTTCTCTGATAGATATGTTTTTTTCAACGCCCAGGATCAGGTGCATAAAAAGCCGACCAAGGCACTTTGAACTGGCACAAAATCGCGCCGCCTTTTTATGTCGGCCTGAATCCTGTTGTTGGGCTTTGCATTATAAATCGTCTAAAATGCCACAAGCGATCAAATCCTTTCTTATTTCAGTAAGCTTTTCCCTTATATTTTTTTCAAATCTTTTCTGAATAATTCCGCCGAAATCTGAAAAAATTGATGTACCTTCTTTCAAAAGAAGCATTGCTCCGCCACGACCAGAACGGCCGCAGAACCATCCCAATTCATAGATTACATTTGGCCTTGCTTGAAGATAAAACTCGCCACCATCAGAAACCTCGTCGTCCGGGGTAAAAACTGCGATAGCGTATGAGCATTGGTTGGCATAATATTCAAATTTTTCAATTACAGTTTTACACCCTGCATCTGGTTGCTCTTGAAGAATGACCGGATTTAATCGGAACTCCTCGCGAATGATATCTTTAAGCTCTCTCCATTTTCCTTCATCCTTACCATGAATAATGAAGATGTTATCACAATGTTGAAGCTCTTGTTGATCCTGACGCCGTTTTAATAAATCTGGATTTCGTCTCAATCTAGTAATAACCGCACCCAATACCCCTACGATGCTTTCAATACTTTTATATGAAGGAGAATGAAGCCAGTTTTGTATACCCCAATTGTAATATTCAATTATCTGGTGGGAATAGCTATTATCTCCAAGACAATCATTTAAAAAGTCCTTTATTTCAAGTACCTGCTGTCGATATAAAGGATCATCATCTCGATTTATATCAAGACTACTGTCAGACTTTTTGAATCTCGACAAATATTTCTCAAAGTCAGCTTTGTAATGCTCAATTGTTTCTATGATTTCTTCTTGATTCATTATTCAATATCTTTTATTGAATCTCACAGCGACAGCTCAACAGCGGTAGTTAGTCGACCGATCAAGCGTTCTTTTGGACCTCCTCTATGTGCCTAATTTCACATAGAGGCTCGATATCTTCTACCGAGTCGAGTTTTTTGGCTTTTGAGAAGACCATCATCATATATCCGTTGTACATTTTTTGCGAATATTCAGAACTTGGAACAATTATGCCCTTGAGATCCCCAGGCACAGGAACTGGAAGTGCCATAAGGAAGCCTTTATCGGTTATGATCATATTTCCATATGCTGTATCTTTGATTTGAGCAACTGAGGCATTTGGAAACGAAATCACTGAGCAAAGATGATCGCACAATTCCTGTGTGAGCACCTCATCATAGACAATACGCCAATATAGAAGTCGCCCTTCTTGAACTTTTTCTTCAATTAGCTTTAAGTATTCGCGATTTCTCGATCGACCCCCAGTTGCTACAACGAATTCCGATGCCATTTCTACGAGTTCCCGGGAAGCTATTTCGACCTCCCTTCGCTTATCTAAGTACAATAACTGAGGAAGTCTCTTATCGATTTCTTGTGTAATCCTATCCTCCGCATTGACAACAAGGCTTAAGAATATTAATGCCAGCACAACAACAGAAAGGAGAGGGAGAAGTCGCTCCCATCCGATTGACTGGAACACCGCTATACCTATGGCAACGAGTACTCCAATAATCAGTCCTAAAGTTCCTTTGTCACGGAGGAATTTCATCCCAAAATCCCTATTCTTTCATATCGGCCCATCATGCCGAACAACAATTGTATATTTCCAACCATTTTTTTCAAATATCGATGCCACTTCTTTCAATCGTTTTTTTGTTTTTACATGAACAGCAGCGGGATTCTTTTTCGTACCTAATTTTGCCGGCTTTTTACCATCAAAAACTTTTTCCATTTCTTCACCATTAAAGAAATACTGTAGAATTTATCTCCTATAACATAACGTCGGCAATAACCCGCTGGCTTGAAGGCAGCGACAAGCCAGTCGCTTGTTCAAGGGCTTCTTAGCCAGCTTTATGATTCAAAAAGATTTAACTGATTTATTAAAGCGGAAATCCTTTTTTCTGATAGTTTCACATATTCAGGATCAATATCATAGCCTTCATAATGGCGTTTTGTTTTTATTGCTGCTATCGCCGCTTGTCCGCTTCCAACGAACGGATCAAGAACTATCTCTCCCTCATAAGTATACAGTTGAATCAACCTATAAGGTAACTCTATAGGGAAAGGTGCAGGATGTCCTATTTTTCGAGCAGATTCTGCAGGAAATGTCCAGACGCTTTTAGTTAATTCAAGAAATTGATCTCTGGAAATCGTGTTTTTTCTCTTTTTGACATTTTTTCTGCTAAACGTATCTTTTGAGAAAACTAAAATATATTCATGAATATCACGCAGAGTAGGATTAGCAGCTGAAAGCCAACTTCCCCATGCAGTGGAAGGGCTTGAACTTGATGCCTTGTTCCATATAATTTCTCCCCTCATAAGAAATCCCAAATCAAGCATATCTTTCACTATAAAAGCATGAAGAGGGATATAAGGTTTCCTTCCTAAATTAGCAATATTAATGCATGCCCTTCCACCTGGGACAAGCACTCTATGAACCTCCTTCCATACTCTCTTTAAAAATTCCAAATATTCTGTAAGGGTAAAATCCTTATCGTAATCTTTTCCCACATTATAAGGCGGTGACGTAACCATAAGATGAACACTGTTTTCAGGTAACTCCTCCATATTTTCAGAGGATTTTACAAAAATTTTATCTAAAAATTGAGAAGAAATAGGATTTTCTACATATTTTATCTTCTGCTCTTGAGGTAACTCCTTGTAAAGTTTGCTCGCATAAAAGGCTGTAGAATCATGATTTATTCTTCCTGGAGAACCAAAAGAACTTGTTTGTGTACCTCTTTTAAATTGCTTTGCTTTCATCTTAGTCTTCCTTCCAATAATCCATCCATCTTTTATATGGATCATAATCAACTCTTTGCTTATGCCAAGAGAAATCAATAACCTTTGACATTTTTTCTCCAGCTAAACTTGATAAAGCCTCTTTGGTTATCTCTACACCTCTTGGATTTGTCCCCGGTTTTGGTAGTTTTATATATCTTTGCCTACCTATCTTATCAAAAAGCATTTTCTGAGACTCCACAGGTATGTAATAGAAACCTCCCATATCGCCCCAATTTATTTGTATAAGCAAAATGTCATAGTGTGGATAATAGATTTCTCGGAACTCCTTCGCCTTTTGGGCATCGACTGTCCATATCAATTTTACGCCTGAAAAACCTTTGCCGGTTATTGTTTTGATTGAAATATTTTGACCGAACAATCTCACATCAACCTCTGGTTCAGTAATGGGGATTTCAGTTTCTACATTCTTTTCTCCAAATTTATAAAGCAATAGTGCAACAATGACTCTTTCCCGTAAAGATCCAACTTCCATTCCAATTTTTCCAGCTCTTGAACTTTCTAATTCTGCAATTTGAAAAAGGTAAGGTAATCGAGATCCAATCCTTTTTACAAGATCTTTATCCTCAAAAATTTCTGTCAGTCGACTTGACATTTTTTCTCCCTATGTAAATTTTAAATGGAGCATAACAGAATCCTGAGGAGCGTCCCGAGGTGCTTCGAGTCAACAGATTGCCTTACGCATAACCACCGAGCTTCTCGCCGTCCCCTCCATAAACTAGTTATGCTCTCAAAATGTCGATAGATGATACGACTGGGGATCCAAAAGACTCTAGTTTCTAGTTACCGGGGATGCCAATTGCGTTATTTCAATTAATCGGGGGATCTCAACCGTGCAATCCACTTCTCAGTGGGAGCATTCTTGAGCAAATTTACGCCAATCGCAATCGCCCCACCCATTGGACCCGCTATTGTTGCCGGAAATGCCTCAATTTGTAATGATCGAGCAGCGGCTGGTGCCAGAACTGATAAGGCACTTAGCGCGGCTACATAGCCTACATGGACTCTGGGTGCCGCTTTTCCTTTAGTGAGTTCACATATCCGATTCGCATATTCCTTCAGGGATTTTAGGCACTTTCGTGTCGCACTTTCGTCTGGAGCGGCTTGCCATAGTTTTAGTTCATTATAGTATTTTATTGCCTCTGGAGTTCTACGTATGTCCCGCAGGATTTGGCCAGGTATGTTCATCAGTTCGTCAGCTCGTGGTAGAGCTATTCGAACGCCGAAGGGGACAATTCGCTCAGCCTCTTCTTTCGCCGGAAGGTTTCGTTTTCGAAATGACCGGACACTTGTAATTAGCGACCATCGATCAAGATTTATGAACGCGTTTCTAAGATCAAAGCCCTCAGCCTGATTGCAGACATAAAGCTCGCACGCAACCTTAAAGTAGCGCTTCAGATCGCTGACCAGATACTTATCTCGCGTTAGTCCGTGGCCATGCTTCAGTTCAGCCTGAAGCCGTGAGAGCAGATCGGCGATACTTTTCACCTTTTCACTCCCCGGCGAGAGTAGCTCCGCGGCGGCCACATCCAACAGTCTGCTAAGTTGTATGCCCTGCTTCCGTTTTGTGGTCTCAGCACGCGCTTTCTCCAGCCAACTCACTCTCCAGGATTCTCTGGTTTCCCAAAAGCGGTCATAATCCTCTATGTCCTCGCCAAATAAATCGGACAATACATTGCCACAATGTTCTTCCTGAAAGGTTTCCGACAGCTTTTCGTCGTACTTTTCCCCAAGACAGTATGTCTCTACGTCGGGCCATGGGTATTTTTGGGGAACAATGTCTGAAAGTGCGCTTGCTACGATCTTCGCATCAGGATGGTATCCGCGGTGCTCATCGGCCGTACCCATTTCGTATGCCTCAAGGGGGGTACAGGACACATCACGGAAGAATGGATGCAACCACCCCTCCTGGAGGGCCACTTCGACCCAACTCTTCTCTCCTTGCTTCAAGAACTTGAGTACGTGGGCGCATAGATGGGGACTCCCGATAAGAGCTGCATCAGGGACCGCAAGTGTCCCGTCCAACAGCAGTGTTTGGGCAAAACTAGTCTTCCATTCTGACTCTGTAACGTAAGGCATTGAAAGGTTGTGGCTGGCGGCGGAATAAACCGCTTGGGGTGTTGTGCGTGCCTCAGAATTTACGACGACGACTTCGTTCATAGATTCCTCCTTCACCATAACCAGTTAGTAGATAGTTTCTGTATAATCTTTCAGATATAGAATCCTTGAAGAAAAAAATGCGGGTCTCATAAATTTTCTAACTGTATAACTCCACAAATTGAGTTTTTTCAGAATGCTCAATAATTCTTATGAAAGTAATCATTTCCGAAAATGATATATTTCTTGCCAGCTTCTTTAATACAATAAAATTGAATTTCGCTCAATGTTTCGTTTGCAGTGTAATGAAATTGGGTTCAAGTCTTGCATTATAATGAATAAAAGAAAATTGATTTTCGTAGAACTCTCTTGCAATAGCCTGTTTTTCGGCTACATAGGAAAAAATTTCCTCATAATTCTCAAAAAGGAGATTAGCTATTCCGGTTTCCAAAAGGCTACGATCAGAAAACTGTTTAATTATCTGAATAATTCCATCTTTAGACATACCTTTTCTATACGGCCGGTCTTCAGCCAGTGCGGTAAATATATCTGCGACCATCATTATTCGTGCCCCAGTACTTAGCTCTGCCGCTGTACAATGAAAAGGATATCCTGATCCGTCGAGCTTTTCATGGTGATAAGCAGCCCATTCTGCTATCTGCTGGAGACCCCCGATAGTATTAATCACAAAATAGGTATAGTATGTGTGTGATTTCATGACGGCCATGTCTTGCTTGGTAAGTTTTCCAGGTTTATCAAGAATACTGTTGGGTATTACCAACTTGCCTATATCATGCAAATTCCCTGAAACTTCCATAAGCAACATTTCTGTGTCCGTAAGTCCAAGAATTTTTGCCAGCATGGATGCAGATGCAGCAACACCTGAAGAATGAGTTTAAGTAAAACGGGACCGGAAATCAATTATATTTCGAAAAAGCTCCGATGTATCCTCTGCCTTAAGAGTAGCGATTTATCGGAGGAACATATAATACCAGAGTCTATCGGTGGTCGTTTATCAATTAGATTTTTATGCACCAATTGCAATTCGATTTTGGGAAGGACTGTCGAAAAAGCTGCAAAATCAGACCCATCTATAAGAATTGCTTTGAAAAATTTATCTAAAGAGATTCCTGATCTATATTCTCAACTTACAGAAAAGCAGCCCTTTTATGGAAAAAGTAAAGCAGGGAGTGTGCCTGGCTTCTTTCGCAATGGTGAGTTTTTCGTAAAATCAAAAAAAATGGCCAACGGTTCATTAATTCAATCAACCAAAACTGCCAAAAAATCAATAGAAACCATATTGAAAAGGCAAGGGTGTACTAAAGCACAAATTGAAGAAGCCCTATCTAAATTTGATGATACGCCATCTAATGAAATCAGTGAAATCCATCCGGGTATAGAAGTATCCAAGTGGGACGTTGAAAAGATTGAATTAAGTTTTAATGGTACCTCTCTCATGAATCCTCTTGTGCCGTTGAAGATTGCCTATGAGTTTATTGCTTGTCATTTGGGGACTTCTATTTGCGCTTCAGAACCTCAGTTGGAAGAGATAAGAAATGCACTTTTTATCCAGAACACTGATAATGAATGTTTCCAAGTAGAAAGACTAAATGCAAAGGAATACAAACCGTTTCACGGTGTAGCTCTTGAGAGGAATAAACAATACGCACAAGTTCAAGTACGCCTTTTTGGTTGGTTGGCCTTTCGAGTTCATTTTAAAAAATTGAGAGTCCATGCACTCCGATGCGTATATACTCACTTTCTTGATTCAAATGTAGAAGATTTGCGAATAATCGAGGATGATAATTAACCATCGCCCAATCGGGTAAGGGGGAGATTTTAACTCCCCCTCCCCACACCACCCCTCGTGCAGGTCTCCTTCGACAAAGCTCAGGATAAGCGCACTAGGCGGTTCACGAAGATAATCGGGCCGTAGCCGGATAAAGGTATCAACCCACGGTTCTTTGAAAAGGCGGTAA
>CAYRFN010000192.1:0-7665 GCA_964423495.1 uncultured Desulfobacteraceae bacterium | reverse complement strand
AGGGGGGAATCCTAGATCGTTGGTAAAGGGGGAGAATTAAATCGGGGTTAACACCGTGAAGGTACGGAAGACTTATTGAAATCAGCAATCCGACTACGAGATGGTGATCTTGGCGGAGCACTTTCATCAGCTTGCGCAGCATTAGATTCAACAACCACATCCATATACCTAAAGTTTAATATTGGTGATCCAGGGAAAGCGTCATTTCAAGAAAAGGTCAGGAAATCCCTTGATGCACTGATGATTGTTGACAAATTGAATCAAGAGCTATCAGCACTCAACTGGAATGAAGCAACAGTTAAAACCTTTTGCCAAAATCTGAATGGTGCTTTTAATCAAGCTGCGTATGTTATGCAGCAGCTTAGATCAAATATGGGTGATGTGCATGGCACAAGACCGGTGATAGCTGCGCTGGTCTATGACTCTCTTAAATGGTCTGCCTTGCTTCTAAGAGTTCTAAACAACAGAATCATCTAACAAGCGCCTGGACTCAGACGGGCTAAAAATGGCGCCCGCTGGTCAGCCGCAGGGTTGAGCCGCGCTCCGTGCGACTCAACGGGGCGAGCTGCTTCGCCCCGTTGGCCGTAAGTGAGAACATAAGAGGAATGCCCTGATGGATAAACTATTACAATTAGAAAGAGAATTCCGTGAACTGACACGAAAACATATCCAGAATGAATAAGAATTAAACGCTAGTATTGAAGGATCTAAATTGGAACCAATCAATCTAAGAACAAAAAAGGAATGGGTTTCTGTAAATTTTGAAATGAGGAACTGTCAAGGGGGACGCCGGTAAGAAAGTAAATTATTCTGATACATGTCTAGACAAGGAACCCTAGACGGGCGTGGCTTCCTGCACCGCATCATGATCCAAGATATTGAGCGTCGGAAAATGTTGATAGGTGACAGGGACCGGGGCGATTCTGGAGCGGATTCACACGCTTTTACTGGGAAGTGAAATCGTCCGGTAAGTCGGTAGAGGCAGTTGCCCGGGAAAACGGGCATCGGTTGACCCAATAGAAATTTACTTTTTTACCAGCGTCCCCCTTGATACTATCGCGCTATTTCATCGTGAGTGAACCGCGAAAACGGCAATCCGAGATCTCTTGGCAACTGACAGGCCAGCGCCTTGATTTCGATCACGATTTCAGGGGGGAAAAGCCGCGCGGCGCCCGCGCCGTGGCCGTTCTTGCAGACCGGCCAGCCGTTGCTCAAAGAAGCGCTTTCGCTATTTCGAAACGATCTGCCTTGGCAACTCGAGCCGTTCACCGATCTGCTTGTTGGATAGTCCGTCAGCGGACACGCGGATGACTCCACAATACGGTGACGTATATTTGCGAGTGACAGCCTGCAGGTGTTTTTTTTCATTTTGCTCCAAGAGTATGGTATAATGGCTTTTTCTCGGCACAATGCACCTTTTTTTGGGATGCCTTTGTGCCATATGTTGAAGAAAAAATCACCCTAAATACGTCATCGTAGTTATAAATACATGTACTAAGGAGGGTAAAAATGGCAATTAAATCGATTCTACTTAAAGGGCGCAATTTAGAAGAGGCACGATCTAAGATAAAGGAAAATATACCACCGAATTTTGTGATAATTTCTGAAAAAATAATAGAAGACGGTACTCCAAAAGAAATAATTGAAACAGACTATCATGGTGATACAGCTTTTCACAATGCAGCATTAAAGGTTCCAAAACATTCTGTTATAATAAAATCAGCAGTATATAAGTATGAACAAAAAACAGAATTAGAATTGGAGAAGGGAAAAGATGTGAAATCTGAACTAAAAAGGATTTGTCCTGAAGCTGAATTCATGCATAGTAACTTAATAAATAAAGGTAAAAAGGGATTTCTAGGTATACGTAAAAAGCCTGATTTATTCAAAGTCACATATCGGCTACCGGCCAAAGCGGTGATCTCATATCGTCCACAGGCTGTGATAGAGATTGAATATGGCTCTGAAACTGATAAAGAAAAAGTACCAAAATCTAATATAGAAAAAGCAAATAAGATTATCGAAGAAGCTACTTTTTTGTTTACTCAAAAACAATCTCATTCGATGGATGACACTCATTTGCTATTAAAAATATCCAATATGTATACTCAAGCAATTGAACTAGATCCAAGTCAGAGTCGTTTTTACAACAATCGTGGTTTTATAAATTACCAAGTAACTCTAATTTTACTTCCTCACGTATCCGAAGAAGGACGTATCGGATTTTTTTGTAAGAATGATGATCGATTTAAGGAAATTGATAATGAAACAGGCTTTCTTTCTGATGAGGTTCGAAAATTACTATATGAATGTATAAATATTTCATTAAGAGATTTCACAAAAGCAATTGAGTTAAATCCGAAGGATACTGGTGGTGCGAGAACATCACTCGCGAATGTGCTTTTTGACCTTGGAAGATTTGATGATGCTCAAAAAGAGTTAAAAACAGCTAAATTACATGCCAAAGAGCAAGAGATAATTAATAGAATAAATTCTGACCTAGATAGAATTAAAAAAGTTGTTAGAAAAGAAACTTCAGACAAAGTTAATAGAACCGAAATTGTTAAGGAATTAGACGAATTGAGGTTAAATATTTCAGAACTACCTCGTAAATATCCTTCCCAAATCACTATTATCACCTTTGAAAGAGATAAGTTACATGATCAGGTCCCAATTATATGTGATAATATAAATGACGTAATAAGTGCATTGAAGAAAGGTCGTGACGTATATAATAATCCTATTTCTACAAAGGATATATCACTTGGTATAAATAGTTTATTAAGTAATAGTATAGGAAAGAGTGGTTGGGAATTGTTAATGGAATCAATATTAAATGATAGAGGATTACAATTATTACGTGGCTATTTGAATCAACTTGGTGATATCGCAGAACGTATTAAGATATTGGACGAATTGACTCCGGCCTCGCTTTCGGGTGATGCTACCAAGATGATTCCCGGAAAGACTAATAAATTCCTATATAAAACATTGAGTGGTGATGAGTTAAAACTCTTACTTAAAAAACACAAGGCTGGTAATTTCATTAACGATTTTCAGTTAAAGACCATTAATGGTGATAATGTAGTAATCGATAATGTAACAGGCCTTATGTGGCACCAGTCAGGCTCTCCAAGCTTTATGGCTTATCGTAAGGTCCAAGAATGGATTGAAGATTTGAACAGAACAGGGTATGCAGGATATTTTGACTGGAGATTGCCAACTGTTGAAGAAGCTGTATCATTGTTAGAGAATGATAAAAAGAATGGGCTTTATATTGATTTAATATTTTCAAAAGATCAAGCATTAATATGGACAGGAAATGGCATACCTGAAGAACCGAACGCGCACTTAACAGTTTGTTTTCTAAGGGGGTATGTAGTTGTTGAATTTGACCACAAACTTAACTTTGTTCGCCCTTTACGCTCTTTGTGATGAGGGTATTATGCGGCTCCTCATTCTTCACAGTTTTATTGAAGTATCTACACGCCCAACAATGCCAATTAATGTTGGATGGGGTCGGGCCACGCCAAGCAGTGAGGAATGGAGGAATGGGGTCAGGCTTCGACATGTGACAATGCAATGATTTATAAATGTTTTTAGATCGAGGGGCACGTCCATGAAATAATAACTTAAGAGCGCAGAAAGCTTTTATTTTAGATTGATATACGACAAAGGGCGGGTAACAATGAATAGGGCCAGATCAAGTTGTTATTTCGTGGACATCCCCCAATTCACCATGGCTTTGGAATAACCCTTCAGCCCATTTTAGGACGTGAAGTTTCTTAGGAGGATATAAGAATGGGGAGAATAGTCGCATCGGTAAGAATCGAGAATCTGACTGATGAAGAGGCCAAAATCCGTTGCGATGCCTTGGTTGATACCGAAGCCTCTTACATGGTGTTACCCCAGGTCTGGCGCGACCGCTTGGGAGAATTGGAGGAGATCGCAACAGTGCCCCTTGAAACCGCGACGCAAGAAACAGTTGAGGGCAAGATCTGTGGACCAGTGCGAATCCAAGTAGAGGGATTTCGACCAATTTATAATGAAGTGTTGTTCATTGATATGAAGCCCGAGAACGGAGAGTATGAGCCCCTGATCGGATACGTCATCTTGGAACAATCGCAAGCAGCAGTAGACACGTTGGGGCACCGCCTTATACCAGTGACGCGGATGGACTTGAAGTAGGGCGGCAAACAAGTCAGTTGACCGGACACTGTTCGCTCCCTTCCCTAGTTCAAGCAGTGACGCACAACGGATTAACACAAGCATTTCTAATAATCGTCTATTGAGAAAACGTGCTGAGAAGCTGAAAGCTGGAGTGACCTGAGTCGAGAGTAGACCCCTTCAAATAATAACTGCGATAGATAGATAATTCTGATATAATAGTTACAGGAATCGTTATGGAATTTGAATGGGACCCCAAGAAAGCAGCCTCAAACGCCAACAAACACGGGGTCACGTTTCAGGAAGCAGCGACAATCTTCGGAGATCCTCTGGCAATTACATTTGGGGCCCCAGACCATTCTATGAGGGAAAACCGTTGTATCACCTTTGGGCTATCACTCCAGAAACGGCTGATCGTTGTCTCCCATACTGAACGTAGAGGCCGAACAAGAATCATAAGCGCGCGTCTCATGGAGCGCAAGGAGAGAAAAATCTATGAGGAAGGATAGAAAATCCGATGAACTCCGTCCCGAGTATAGGCGAGAAGATTTAGGTCAAGGAGTCCGGGGCAAGTATTTTGAGTCCTACCGGAAAGGCAGCAACCTTGTACTTCTCAGTCCGGACGTAGCCAAAGTGTTTCCTACAGAGGAAGCTGTTAACGAGGCTCTACGCTCTCTGATAGACCTTGCACAAAAATCAACAGGCCGAGCAAGGCGCTGAACCGGATCGCTCATAAAGCGGGCTCCCGGTTAGCTTTTCTTTCGGCTTTCTAATCTCCTGCCTGACACCAAGACCAAATGCTATGCATGGTCATTTTTTACGGGAGAAGGTAGCGAAAGAAGCAGGTTGTCATCTGAACGATTGGCTTATTTGATTACTGAAGGACGTCCCCCTCGAGCATGAGTTGCAAAGGTCGGGTTTAAGGCTTCTGTTTCAGAAATATCAAATGGATAACATTATTGCAGTCACGTCGCACCAGGGCGGGCCTGTTATCCTGTCCAATGTTTTTCCACCGATAAACGATTACCTTAAGACTTACTCTGAATAGGATTCCAGCCTGCATAAATTTTCTTGACTTTTCTTTCATTTTCAATATGATTCTTAATGATTGGTCTTGAACCTTGAACCTTGAACCTTGAACCCATTAACCCATGAACCCTGAACCCTTAAACCTCTCTGTGAGAGTTTCCCCGATGTACAACCAGCTCAAAATGGTCCTACCCAACTCCTGACAGGAGCTATTTTTCCTGTTGGGAGTAAAATCTCCGTGATAGATCCATCGTTCCTTTTCCAGCTGCAAGCAGCGTCGTAAAAGGGATGAAGTCAAGCATATCCAAAAATCTACAACTGATTAAAACTGTTAAGAAGCTCTAAACTAAAGTCTAGTTGAGTCAAGAGTGGTCTGACCCATTTTCACGGAAAAGTGCATTAAAATGCAGTTTCCGCCCCCAGCCGGCTCATCTCGCTGCCCGTTGGGGCAACACTTGAAAGGAGGGAAACATGAAAGTAAAGAACATCAACGGTACGACTCAAAACATCTGCAAGTGCGGAAGTTGGCTTAACCATTGGAAGAAGTTTAGTGGGCAGGCTGTTCCTACATATTGCCCCGAAGAGAAATGTACTCAAAAACCAGAAGTCGGAGCACATGTCCAAAAGGACAGTTCCACCGACAACAGTTGGTATATTGTGCCGCTCTGCAAGACCCACAATGGACAGCCTGGGAAATCTATAACAATCAGTGACTCCCTCAACCTTGTGTCGGCAAATGTTAGCAAAACGTGTGGTAAGTAGTCAGTAATCCAGAAGATTCTGCCCCAACAAAGCCACGGAGGCGACTTTGAAACCCACGCAAGGCTCGGCTTCCAAACCGCCTCAAGGATGACGTTGGATGATAAGAGGAGAACATAATGAATGCTGAAAGGTTGCATGCACTCTGTCTATCTTTGCAAAAAGAAATAAATCAAATTCAAATTAATGAAAAGCTTCAACAAACGACCCAATTCCTCCAGCAAATTGTCAGCCAGCCTCAACAACCACAACCTCAGCAGGAGTTGTCAAAAATATTAAAACAGCTTAATGATGGATTGTCGAATTCACAGAGCGATACGTTTAGTCCTGCTTGGCGACAATTACTTGAAGAGATAGGCGGAGAAGAATTGGTTGGGACTGCTTTCTCAGAACGTATTACAGAAATAATTGAGCGTAATCAAATCACTCCGTCAGCAGCACATCAAGAAATACAGCAAATTCACCAATCATTTCAAAAATTCAAAACTGGTATAGGCAACGCTCCGCAAAAACTCTTAATCGATAGAATAACAATCTTGAAGGAGTCGCTTTTTTTATAAAGGCGACATTGGGCGGAAGTTCTTAAGGGGGGAGGCAGAGCTACTCGATAATCAATTATGAAAGGAGGTTACAGCAATGTATCGTAAGAGAGACGGGGAATTGCTTAAAACAAAGACTGTCGCCACCATAGGTCCACCGCGAGCAGGCATTTTTGATAATAAGAATAATTATAGAGAATCTATGGTAGGCTATAGAGAGCTCTTCGGATGGTTTAAACAAAATCTTTATAATCTTTTTATGATAGATATCTTAAGAATAAATATGGCTTTTTTCAAGGAACCAGGTAACAATGAAAGAGATATTCTTAATCTATTGGAGCAAAATAAAGACGGTTGGGCAAAAAACGTAGCAATATTGGGTGATTTGCCCGGTACCAAGATTAGAGTTCATTTTGAAGGTATAGAAGACATAGCGATAAAGAAAGATGATGAAGTCATTCTTTGCTTTGACAGGCCCGATTCGTCTCATCAAGATAGGATAGTAAATGTATTAATCAATGACAGATACTTTTCGGAAGTGGTTAATAGAATTGATAATTATAGCAATATTGATGAATTCATCGGGATAAAAAAACAAAATAACGAAAGAGTCATAATATATATGGGTGATGGAGAAGTTGTCCTTGAAGTTCTCGAATCACATAAGGGGATTGCCAATTGTAAGGTACTGGCAGGTGACAAGATTGTGAATACGGAGGGTTTAACAATCAAAGGAGCAAGTTTAGATGTGCCCTCTTTTGGTGCTACTGATAAGAGATGCTTAGATTTTTTGCTAGAGAATGGGGGAGATTTTTTAGCTTATGTTGGAGTATCATTTGTTAATAATGCGAAAGATATTTTAAAAGTTAAATGTTATATTGAACAATTTTATTATCGTAAATTATTAAATGATCAAAATAAGTTATCATTTGATAAGTTCAAAGCCGCCTTAATTTTCGAAGCGAAACATGCAGAAGATATAAACGAGGCTTTACTCAGAAACGAGGCTCACTTACGTGCTCCTATGATTATTGCAAAGATTGAAACAAAACAAGCCTGGGAGAATATTGATGAGATATTAGATGTAGCCGATGGGATTATGGTTGCTAGGGGAGACTTAGGATTGACGCAAAAATAAATTCACATTTTTGATGGAGAAATGGAATAGTTC
>CAYRFN010000191.1:0-7706 GCA_964423495.1 uncultured Desulfobacteraceae bacterium | reverse complement strand
GGGTGGTACACTTTTGTTTTCCCATAATTGGTACACTTTTACTTTCCCATTGACAATGAGTGGTTCATAGGGATTTCCACATGGTCATATTTTAAATATTGGCGGAATGATTGACACGGCGACCTCGGGCCGGCAATTTTTTTCTGCCCCAAGTGTCCTGACAAGGAAATTTTGCGAATATTAGAGTATGGTGAGCATACTCGTGATAATGTAAATCCTTACAACGATCATTGTAAAAGCGAAGCAAAATATGGATTTACTTTGCCCACTGGCAGGCACGCCTTTAGCCCGCCTATAAGCCGGACGAAAAGTATAGGGGTTAATCAAGATGGTAAAACCGAGAGTAGTTGAAACAACTGAGGGAATACAGGACGAATACGATGTACAGATATACGATCAAATGATGCGTAGAATGAGAGACAAAGGTTGGCTTGAAACAAAGTTGATTCTGAAAGCAGGTATCAGGCAAGGCCTATCTTTCGAAGTAGGACCTGGCCCTGGCTACTTGGGCCTGGAATGGCTGAAACAAACAGATGGAACGAATCTGAGGGGACTGGAGATCAGTCCCGAAATGATGTCGATTGCCAAGCGGAATGCCAATGAATATGGCTTCGAAAACAGAGTAGAGTATGTCAAAGGTGATGCACAGGAGATGCCGTTCGATGACGGTATGTTCGATAGCGTCTTCACCAATGGATCACTGCATGAATGGCCAGGCCCCAAAAGGGTGTTTGATGAGATACATCGGGTGCTTAAACCTGGGGGCAAATATTGCATCACCGATCTACGTCGGGACATGAATCCGTTGGTGAAGTGGTTCATTAAGGCGGTAACAAAGCCAAAGGAGATTAGGCCCGGTCTCATATCATCCATCAACTCTGCCTACACCGTTGAAGAAATTCAGGCGGTTCTTTCCACATCCAGACTTAAACGATACACTGCGAAAAGGCAGATGATGGGTTTGGTTGTGACTGGAAAGAAGGCGGGCTAACAAATCAATGCAGGCGAAGGAGACCGCCAGGGGTGGTCGCAAATCAAGCCCGGGTGCGCTGGCAGTATGTCGGCGCCTGATCTCGTGCGTTACCTCATAATCACCTTGTCAATCGCCGCATCGAATAGTTGTAAGAGATGATCTGCCATATGATTAACATCAAAATTACCGTTGTGCTGGAGACAGGCAGACCCGTGTAAGAGAATATGTCCTTCTTTTCGATTGTATCTTTTGGTCTATCTTGTTTGGAGTGCTCCAACAGATTGAAACCAAGACCCAATGAAACAATCCCGGTTTTACCATCAACGGCCCTTTCCGGTGGTACTCTATAAATAGAAACCTGAAAACAAGAAAGGCAAAAAAGGAAAATCAGGATAGCAAGCGAGGTCAGGAATGTTGTCCTGGTAGCCTTTCCTGTTAATATAGCTTCTCGTTCGTCACGCTCCCGTATGAATGTAAGCTTGGCAATTGCCTGATCACGAAACGGCCCGGAAACCATCAACCGGACGCTCAGATAAAGGGAAAGAGTCATCCAAACTGCAATGACGAGGCCTGCAAGACTGTTCAGTAATCTAAGATAGACATAGGCATGGTTAACAACTCCTATGCTGTAAAAGTAACAAAAAGCAGCAAAAACAACGACTGCAGGAAGCCCGTACAAAAAAACCTTCAATAGCATTGAGTCAAATCTCTTCATTTTATCTCCTCCTCAATTGAGAAAATCGTATTTATGTCTGCTCCAAAATAACGCGCAATGCGAAACGCCAATTCAAGCGAAGGGTTGTAGTTCCCTCCCTCGATTGCAATAATGGTTGCCCGTGTTACACCTACTTCTTTCGCGAGTTGTTCTTGGGTCATCCGTCGTTCTGCCCGGAAAACATGCAGGCGATTGACTATTTTAAGCTGTGGCATGGATTTAGACATGCTTTGCATCCGATTTTTTGTTCACGCCATCTATTGTCTATATTATTTTACAATTTGTCAAGTTTATTTTTCATTCAGGCAAGAATAGCGGCAAGGATTATCTAGAAAAGGGGCAGGTCTTGTATTATGATATTTTTTTAATGCAAGACCTGCCCCAATTTTTAATAGATTGCTAATAGAGGAAGCGTCCCCTTGACTTGATTCTCATTTTTATGTTGACAAAGTTTTTACATACTCAATATACTTGCACAGTCAATTAACCTTCCACTGCATCCCGTTGAAACTCCAGACGAGAGCTTATAGGAATCAATGTGAAAATATACGCCCAAAAAATCCCTGAAACGGTCAATCCGTGGTATGGATTTTTTGTCTGGCATGGGTGAGTTCATCAAAATTTATTAACAGGCGCAACATATCAACTTTTTCAAAACTTTTTTGGGCGTAACACATAAGGGGGTGATAAGCGGATAAAAAAATGTAAATGTCTTAAATTGTTTAAGGATACCGAAAACTCTAATAAAGGAGGGTGTAATGGCTGAATATAATAAGACGTCAGGAGCAGGAGCCCTTCAGAGCTGGGGCGCCGGCTTAACGAACTGGACCGAGAAGTGGATTCCTGATTCTTTGGTTATCGTCTGGATCTTGAGTATCATTGCCTATATCATGGCCCTAATCTGGGGTTTTGGGAGTGATGTGGGCTTTGCAGACCGACTCTATGAGGGCATTGTCGCCTGGGGCAAAGGGTTTTGGAAGTACCTCTCGTTTGCCATGCAAATGTGCCTGATCATGATGACCGGCTATATCCTGGCCCTCTCGCCGCCGGTGAGACGCGGTCTGGACAGCCTGGCCGGGCAGCCCGACAAGGATAAGCCCGCTCAGGCCATCGTGATCATGGCCCTTTTCTCGACCCTTTCGGCCTGGGTTTCCTGGGGCTTTTCCCTCATCGGCAGCGCAGTGCTGGCCCTTTTTATTGTCCGCCGCAACCCAAAAGTAGATTACCGGGTGCTGGTCGCTTCAGCATACCTCGGCTTGGGCTGCACATGGCACGCGGGTCTTACCGGATCGGCCACACTCATGATGGCCTCGTCCGGCAATTCCCTTGTCAAAGCGGCTATAGAAAAGGGCTGGATCACGGGCCCCATTTCTACCGGCGCAACCATCTTCTCTCCCTTCAACCTCATCCTAACCGCCGTGATTATCATTGTTGTGACGTGGCTCATGGCCAAGATGCATCCGTCACCCGAAAACACCTACGTGGTCCCGCCGGAGCTCCTGGACCGGCTTAAGATCTATGAGCCGCCCAAGCGCGAAGCTGCTAAGTCTCCGTCTGACTGGTTGAACTGGTGGCCGGGTTTTAACCTCATCATTGTCGTCGGCGGTGCGGTGGCATTGTACACTTACCTAAAGGGCAAGCCCCCGGGTAACTGGCTCAGCTTGAACAATGTCATCTTCTTCTTCCTCATGCTCGGCATCCTCTTCCACTGGCGGCCCTGGTCGTTTCTCAAGGCCACGGAGGAGGCGGGCAAGGCGGTCTGGGGCATTGTCATTCAATTTCCCTTTTATGCCGGCATCTACGGTCTCATATCCTTTACTCTTCTGGCCAAGGTATTCACCGGCTGGTTTGTGGCCATTAGCGCCTCATCGACGTTTCTCATGTTCGCCTACTGGTACGGCGGCCTGTTGAACTACTTTGTGCCCTCGGGCGGTGGTGAGTGGCTCATGACGGCACCCTATCTGCTTCCGGCGGGAAAAGAACTGGGTCTACCCGAGGCCAAGACCGTCATCGCTTACGCCTGGGGTGACATGATGACCGACATGATTCAGCCTTTCTGGGCCATTGCCATGCTGGCCGTGGCCAAGCTCAACTTCCGCGATATCATGGGGTACCTGATGCTCATCTTCGTTGTCTATTTTGTAATCACTTCCATTGCCTTTTTGATATTGCCGCACATCTAATACGATTGCAGCGATAAAGGTGCCTTTGCGAGGGACCCCGAAGCGCCGGGTCCCTCGCCTTTTTTTGAGCATCAGTGATGCCTTCTGCGAACAGGATAGTATGACAAGGGTGATAAGGATTCGTAAGCAAGGAAATAATAATGAATATTCGAAAAGAGAAAGATTCTGATAAAGAAAAAATTTGGAAAGTTAATGCTGAGGTTTTCGAAACAGAGGCAGAGGCAAATTTGGTAAATGCTCTTAGAGATAGTGGAATTCCTTTCATCTCTTTGGTCGCTGAAGAAGATGAAGAAATAGCAGGTCATATACTTTTTACGCCTGTAGAGTTAATTGGTGATAACTCTGGTTTAAAACTAATGGGTTTGGCTCCTATGGCAGCCCCCTCGTTCATGCAGCGATAGCTCTCCTCAGCAAACTCCTCCGGTGTGTAAGGAACAGCGGGGTTTTGTTCTTTCATGGTCGCGGCGCCCGTCAACGCGGCAGTAATAACGATTTTTTTCCTATTTATCTTCCCGTTACAATGTTTTCAGATGAAGGCTTTTTAATCTAAGCCAGTAAATTCTTTGTAATTAGATTTTAGCAACCCAGGGTTGTGACCCGCAGGGCGGGGCTGCGCAAAGCCGGTTTAACAGCCTTGACATGAACTATTTAGTATGGTAGCGAATTAAACCGAATGCTCGATCTATATACAATTTAAATAACTACATAATTCCTTTGGCCATGTCAAATAAAATCGAAAAAGCTTTAACACGCATTATGTCCCAATATGGTGGGAATGCAAAATCCGGCTTAAAGACTTATTAGGCCGTTAGTTTTCAGGAACCTGATTCTGTGATCTCCTTATCGGCGCATCCCTTTGGATGGGGAACAAAACCGGTTTTGGCGGGGGCTGAAATCGCTCTTTCCTTTGCCCTTCATGGCGCAGGTGTTTTACTTAAAAACCTGTTCAAGAAATGATTGAATATCTTATGGATACCGGTGAAGGCAGATTACAGGTTATGGACCAATTTGGTATCGATATGCAGGTTCTTTCCCTTGTCACTCCTGACGTTCAGGTCTTTGAGGCTGATGAAGGGGTTAGGATGGCCAAAAAAATGAATGACAAGCTATCCCAAATAGTTAACGATCATCCGACAAGATTCGCTGGTCTCGCCTGTCTTGCGCTTCAGATTTATTTACATCCCAGGGCCCCGTCTCCGGATATGATTAAACCTTATTTAGACTATCCGTTCATGGACAGCGCCATGCTGGGATTTGCCGCCGAAGCGAGCCTGCACGCCATGCGTCTCATTTGCAGCGGTGTTTTTGATAAATATCCGGGTTTAAAAATTATTCTCGGTCATTTAGGGGAGGCAATACCTTTCTGGCTGTGGCGAATTGATAAGTCTTGGGAGAAAGGGCCTCTTTCCGAGACGTTAAAAACCCCTCCGAGCCAGTATTTTAAAGACAATTTTGTCGTTTCCACAAGCGGCATGTTTTCCGAGCCGGCCCTTATATATACCCTTTCAGTATTGAGCGCGGATAATATATTATTTGCCATTGACTTCCCCATGGAATCACCTGAAGAGGCCATAAAATTCATGGATGAATCTTCAATAAACCACAAGGATAAAGAGAAGATCTATCATTTAAACGCCGAGAGGATTTTTTCACTCTAAACATCAAGATGGACGAAATTTTTTGGAATGGTAAAAAAAGATAACCCGATCCTGCGTGGGAAAATTGGTTTCGAAGCGACTATACAGGAACAAGAAGAAAGTGATGACTATCAAAACAGAAATTAAACGATATGATGAGCGAGACAACGTTCAGGGCCGGCATGAACTTGAGCCGGGGAGCCCCGAATGGGAAAAGTATTATCAAGCACACCCGAATCTTAGGGAAACAGACATGGCCCAACACAACCTGCCAGGGGCGTTGGGTGTAGGAGCACCGGCCGATATCAAGGCGTTTCTATCAATGGTGTCGCTTCTCGGACAATTGGGTCATGAGAGCATGGTAGATGGTCCCGTTGAGCCCGAAAAAATAGCAATGGCCCCGGAACGGGCTGCGGAGAAAGTCAAAGGGTTTGCAAAATTTCTCGGCGCAGCAGTTGTTCGGATCGGGCCGCTTAACCAGGCATACGTCTACAGTCACAAAGGGAGGACCTATCATCGGCCGGGTGATGGTGAACCGAAAGTCGGAACACCTATTGATCTGCCTCATAAAAATGCCATTGTGCTGGTCGAAGGTCTGAATCATGAAATTTTAAAAGGAGCCCCCAAAAAGCCGGTTATCCTGGAGGTATTCCGAGCCTATTCAAAGCTGGGTCATATGGCCGTGATCCTGGCCCGTTACATTCGTTCCTTGGGTTATCTTGCCCGTGCGCATATGGTGATGAACTATCAGCTCATCGTTCCACCCGTTGCCATCGACGCAGGTGTCGGCGAGTTGGGCAGGCATGGCGTTTTGATTTCAAAGGAATTCGGGAGCGCCATGAAAATGTCAGTGATCACCACAGATTTGCCCATGGTATACGATAAAAAGCCGAACTTGGGGGTGGATGATTTTTGTAAGAACTGCAAAATATGCGCGGAAAACTGCCCCTCAGGGGCTATTTCCTATGGAGAGAAACAAGTGATCAGAGGCGTGGAGCGGTACCCTTTCAAAGCAGAAGCATGTTTTAAAATATGGAACGAAAGCGGTACGGATTGCGGCGTTTGCATCGGCTCTTGCCCTTACAGTAAACCGCCTTCCCTGCAGCATTCCTTTGGACTCTGGTTAGCCTCCAGGGGAGGAAAATTCCCGGGCGTTTTTCTAACCTGGATGGAGCGGCTTATTTACGGTGATCATTCTCCTGGAGACCATCCCCATCCGAAATGGATGGAAGAACCACCGCCGGCCTGGAAAAAATACCATTTTGGCCGAAAAAAATAAAATGCACCTGCTTTTTATCCTGATAAACAGGCGCGGCCTAGAGTGAAGTTAATGACATCGAGGTTCATATGAGAATAGATAAAGAAAAATGCACCGCTTGTGGGATGTGCGCCGATATCTGCCCGCAGGATGTATTCTGGGGCTCGGAAAAAAAACAGACACCTTCGATAAGCTATCCGGAAGAGTGCTGGCATTGCAATGCTTGTGTGTTGGACTGCCCGGTAGGAGGGGCTATCAGGTTGAGAATTCCGTTCCCCATGTTTGTATGCTATAAATAGTCGGTTTTTTCAAAGCCGGTTCAATTTTTTTGCATCGGCATATAAATGTCAGTCGTTAATTTATGATCTAATTAAAAGGGTAATGAAATGAAAAAAATCGCAATTGAGGAGCACTTCCATACTGAAGAATATATAAAGTATTTACACTCCAGAAAAGAGTACCCCAGAAGGGACTTCACAGAAAAGGAAGGGAAAAGGTTCATAAGGGACTGGTGGTCGCCTACCAAATACAGGCTCTTTGATCCTGATCAACCGAGTAAAATAAACGACCTGGGAGAGGGAAGACTGCAAGAGATGGACGAAGCAGGTATTGATATGCAGGTGCTATCTCTCTCTTTCCCTGGAGTGGAGCTATTCGAACCATCTGATGGCACATCTATCGCGAAGATTGTTAATGATGAGCTTTCCGAAGTGGTGAAGCGGTATCCGGAAAGATTCGCGGGGTTTGCTACCATAGCCTCCCAGGCACCTGAAGCAGCGGCAGATGAACTGGAACGAGCCGTAAATAAGCTTGGTTTGAAGGGGGCGGTAATAAACGGAAACATCCAGGGAGAATTTCTTGATGATCGTAAATTCTGGCCTATATCAGATGTTCACCCTTGCATAATCAGTTAACTTATTGATATAACAGAGGATGAAGT